>JAYTAK010001355.1:0-5565 GCA_043737515.1 Candidatus Kuenenia sp.
CCTACGCCTACGGCTCGCCGTTAAACGATTATTCTCCCACACTCGATTTTTCCTTCAAAACCAATCGGGAGCTGCACATAGAATCCGGTAGAGTCAGTAAAAACGCAGGTTGAACCACGGACTACCTGAAGTCGCGGAAAGGGAATGTGGTTATACCCGGCGCGGCCTGGACTGAGGGACGTATTGTTGAGTGAGCCGCACGGCGCTAGCCGCAGGTTGTGCATTCGGTCAGCACCGGCGGCTAGTGCCTTGCCGCTCATAAAACCTCAAGTCTGACCGCGCGGAGTATAGAACAGGTCGTTTTTTTCTGAACAACGCCGTCGAAAAGCTTTCTGCGATTCTTCAGTGTGCTCCGTGTCTTCCGTGGTTCCGAAATGCGATTCCCGTAACTTGATGTGAATCTCAAATACAATGCCCAACCTGCTCAACATCATCACTTCGCCCGATGCCGCTGTCCGCAATCGCTCGCTCGACGCTGCATGTCTCGGCCTGTCGCTCGACGAACTGTTGCGCGAATGTCAGCAACTCGACGAATATCGCCGAAGCTGTGATAACCTGTACGATCGCGTCCGCAGTCTGTTTTTTCTCTACGCGATTCATCGTTTTCATCTGCCGACACAGTTGGCCGGTCTTGAAAGCGGACGCATTCCTTACAACGGCTACGAGCACATGCTCAACCGCCGCTATCCGGAAGCCATCGACGTATTCCTTTCGCGGCTGTTGACTGATGGCCCCTCCGTTTCACTCTCCAGCGCGCTCGGGGAAGCGTATCATCGGCTGGCGTTTCAGACGCTGGCGGATCAGGTGCGCCGCAGCGTGCGCACGGTTCGAGGCAACCAATGGATGTTTCGCACGGGACATCCGGCCGATGTGCCGCTGAGAATTCGTCCCGAACTGCTGACGATCGACGAAAGCACCCACAGCTATCCGATCCTGCGCGAACGCACGGCGGTACGCATGGATTTTACGCACAGCGGCTGGAGCGACATCTTCTTCCTCGGCATGGATTACCCGGAAGGCGCGAAGGTTATCAATGCGTCAATCGACCTGGCCGTGCGAGGTCGCCACCAGAAACCGGAACCGCCGATTGACTGCAGTCTGCGGGTCATCGACGAACCTGTGTTACGCCTCATCAGCATTGATCTCGATGCCAAAGTAGAAATCCACGACATCAATGAAGTCTTCGACTTTGCCCGCGACTATCTCGGCCTCATCAAAGGCGCGGTGATTGCTGCCGGGTTGATTCCGCCAGGCATGGAAGGTTGCGGCGGTAAAATCGCGGACGTGTTTTCGCGAATGATCGGGCCCGGCTTGGGCCTGGAAATCACCAGCCGAGTCAACGACATCCCCAAAGGTTCGCGACTCGCTGTATCCACTAACCTGCTGGGATCTCTGATCTCGATGTGTATGCGGGCCACGAGTCAGGTCTCCGCACTGACCGGTCAGCTTGAAGAATCCGATCGCCGCATCGTGGCCGCCCGTGCGATTCTGGGAGAATGGATTGGCGGATCGGGCGGCGGCTGGCAGGATTCCGGCGGCGTCTGGCCGGGCATCAAACTGATTCAGGGTTGTACGGCTGGTCCCGATGATCCGGAGTTCGGTGTCAGCCGCGGTCGCCTGATGCCCCAGCATCATGTGTTCAATCAGAAAGAAGTCAGCGACGAAACTCGTCGCCGTTTACAGGACAGTCTGGTACTCGTGCATGGTGGCATGGCGCAGAATGTCGGGCCGATTCTGGAAATGGTCACGGAAAAATATCTGCTGCGCTGCGAACATGAATGGGCAGCACGCCAGGATGCCATCGGACTGCTGGAACAGATCACGGCGTCGCTCAAAGCGGGCGACATCCCGGGCATCGGCCGCGCGACGCATCGCAATTTTCACGAACCGCTGCAGGCCATCATTCCGTGGTGCAGCAACGCTTATACAGAACGCCTGATTCAGGAGTGCCAGGCAAAGTATGGATCGCAGTTTTACGGATTCTGGATGCTCGGCGGCATGGCGGGCGGCGGCATGGGATTCATCTTCGACCCTGCGATCCGCACTGAGGCGCAGGGGTGGCTGCAGGCCATGATGCTTGACGTCAAACGCAGCATGGAAGCCAGCGTGCCCTTTGCGATGGACCCCGTAGTTTATGACTTCGCCATCAACGATAACGGCACATTCGCTGAGCTGCGTCACGACGGCAGTCTCCCAAAGGGCTACCATGCGCTAATGGTTCCGGACTGGCTGCGGCGTGGCCTGCAGCAACTCACGCCGATGCAGCGCAGCGAACTGGAGCGAGTCGGCAATGCGTGCCGCGATTCCGTGGGTGGTGATGATCTGGCATCGCGCCTGATTCAGCGAATTCTGCCTTCCACGTCGCAAGAGGCTCAGCAGTCAGCACGACTGGAAGATCTGCTCCGCGAGAACGGCTTCGACGCGATTGCTCACGAACAACTCCGAGAAGACCTGCGATCCGGACGCCTGGGAATGTCACAGAATCGACTGCCTGCCTCGGTCACCATCGAAGATGTTTCTGCCGAAGACGTCATCGAAGCTCGCCGCGATATTCCCGCGACAGCGATTGAACTTGGCCGCGCGGCCATTGCAAATGGCGAAGTTGGTGTGATCTCGCTGGCCGCCGGAGTCGGCAGCCGATGGACTCAGGGCGCGGGTGTCGTGAAGGCACTGAATCCATTCTGCAGGATGGGTGGTCAATGGCGCTCGTTCCTGGATATTCACTTCGCGAAGACGCGCCAAGTCGCCCAGGAATTCGGTATCTCACCGTTACATGTCGTCTCGTCCGGGTATTTGACCGATCGTCCGATTCGCGACTCCGTCGATAAGCTCATCTCAATGTTGCCCGACTCTCCGGGGCGGGAATCCATTTTCCGCGTCTCCCGTGGCGCGTCCGTTGGCCTCCGCATGGTTCCTACGCTGCGTGACCTGCAGTTTACATGGGAAGAGGTGGCTCAGCAGGTCCTCGATCAGCAGAAGGAAAAAGTCCGCATCAGTCTGCGGTCCGCATTGATGAACTGGGCTCGCACAGCGGGCGAAGCATCGGACTATACCGACAATCTCTCATCACAATGTATGCACCCGGTCGGCCATTGGTATGAAGTTCCGAACATGCTGCGAAACGGCACGCTGCGGCAGATGCTGACAGATCGACCGCAACTGAAATATCTGATGCTGCACAATATCGATACGCTCGGCGCCAACATCGACGCCGGTTGTCTTGGCCTGCACATTCAGTCCAACGCCGACTTGTCGTTCGAAGTGATCAGCCGTCGGTTAGAAGATCGCGGCGGCGGACTGGCACGTGTCGATGGCCGAGTTCGTCTCGTGGAGGGTCTCGCGATGCCCAGGGAAGAAGATGAATTCCAGTTGTCGTGGTACAACTCGCTGACAACATGGATCGATATTGATCGCCTGCTGTCCGTGTTCGGACTTGACCGAGCCGCCTTGTCCAGTCAAAAAGCCATCGACGCTGCCATCCGCGACCTCGGTCGCCGCATGCCGACGTACATCACGCTCAAAGATGTCAAGAAACGCTGGGGCCACGGACAAGAAGACGTGTTCCCGGTATCGCAGTTTGAAAAACTCTGGGGAGACATGACAGCCCTCTCCGACGTCAATTGTTCGTTCCTCGTCGTCCCCACACTCCGCGGCCAGCAACTCAAAGACCCCGCCCAGCTCGACGGCTGGCTGCGAGACGGTTCCGCCGCGTATGTCGAGAGTTTGTGCGCATGGTAGGGTGCGTGCAACGCACCGATTTCTTTCGCGTTGCGCCCCGATGCCACATGACTCCTCATGCACGCATGGTGTGTTTCGCTTCGCTGCACACACCCTGCTCTGCAATCGTGAAGAGTCTTGTTTTCGTGAGAAGATTTTCAGACGTCTGTCTGCAGCAGTCAGGACTGGCAGAAAAATGATCGGCAGAAAAATACAGACCACGACTTGAGATCTTTCTGCGATGCATTTTTCTGCCATCAATTTTTCTGCCAAATGTGTTCCCGCCCGAATGACAACCCTGCTCTTATGCTCCGCGCGGCCGGGAATGCGTCCGGCGAGTGGAGCGGCGTGAGCCCTCCGATACCTCGTTTTTGTACCGGCAAGCTGACGCATGCCGCTCACCAATTGTCTCACTCATGACCGCACGGAGTCGATGTCACCTCTTCGACGATGGGTTGCGGGCGAAGCCCGCGCTGGGTGTACTGAGCGGAAGACAACTTCGCCAATCGCCGCCACCGGAATCGCAACCGCCAGGCAAATCGAGGTGACAAGCCCTTCGTCACCTGGTAGACTCAGTCGTCCCGCTGAGTGACCTCGATTGATTCCGCAGACTTGCGCCCACTCCCACGAGGCGGAAAAGTTCAACGCACGATCTATACGTCGGCTAATCGCCAGACGCATAGATCGCAGTTCGTTAGGCGGCATTAGCGCCTTAGAATTCCCAGTGGCAGTAATTCATCGTATTGAGAAACAATCCCATGGCTTCCGAACAAAATGAGCCACCTCGGTCCGGCGAATTTGGTAACCGTGCCGGAGCTTTCAGTATCGTTCCTCGCACAAGCGCCGATCTCGTAAACCCTGGAGAAACTTTTGAAATCGAGCTGTACGTTTCGGGATATGGCGAGATCGGCCCGGCAAAGCTGGCGTTCTATCCATCTCCAGATGTCTTCGATATTGGCAAATCGTCCATCCGATTTGATATTGGCGTAACAGACGGTCGTGGCACGTGGGGTGGCCAGCAAACCAATGTCGATCCAGTTGGAACGGCGCTCGATCTTTCAGGAGGGCAGCAGAAAACGGGCTGGCCAGCCCCAACACTTTTCTTTGATTTACCTGAAAGCGTCGCACGCGGAGGGCGACTGCCCCAATTGGTTACCGAGACGAAGCAACAATATGCCCCGATTCATATCACGCTAGCTGTAAAGAGGAGAACACGACCCGGGCTCAGGTTCTGCCGCTTTCAATTCACCTACTTTAACGGCGAGCAATGGTGCACAACGTCTGAGGCGATTACGTTCACCGTCAGAAACTTCTATCAGAGGAATGAAGGGCTAGTGTGGTCTCTTGGGATAATCGCGACATTGTTAGGTATTGCATTGGCCCTGAAAGAAATCGTGGGTTGGTTCATGGTTCGATAACCCGTATAACCCCAACCAATCCGCACAACACACGAGCCGCCTAACTAATAAGGCTTTGACTTCGCAAGTGCGACGGAGAGCGCGGAGTGAGGTTCAGGGTTGAGCGGAGGGGGCTGGTGGCGGTGCGAGCCATTCGAGCCGAAGCTCAAGGCATTTGTTCAAGAAGCCCGTTGGAGTTGCAGCGGCTCGTGGCCCATGGGAAAAGCAAGTTGCAGCTTCGCTGCGAGGCGGCAGTTTTCAGTCGGCAGTCGTCAGGGAATTGCAAAGTCACGGCACCATGTGGCGGAATTCGACTCCGGTCAGCGGCGGGCCAAGGGCAAATCGTACCAAATCGTGGTTGGTTTTCTTTGGAATGCATCGACTTTTCGATCACCGCGCGGACGGCGATCGAGCACGGCCTGAGGCGTGTTTTAAAATGAGCCAGGTTGAT
>JAYTAK010001356.1:0-12832 GCA_043737515.1 Candidatus Kuenenia sp.
CAACGATCGATTTCCTCGTGCGACGACGCCGGATCTGAAGCAGCTTCGATCTTCGGATCCGGATGAACATACTCTGGCAACCGTCGTCCGAGAAGGAGCGACGATCGGTGCCGGGTGCATCGTGGGCTGCAATTTGGAAATTGGTCGTTGGGCGATGATCGGCATGGGCTCGATCGTGACGAAATCCATTCCGGATTTTTGTCTGGCGATCGGAACACCGGCGCGAGTGATCGGGGTTGTGTGCAAGTGTGGTGAACCTGTGCATCGATTCGGTGAACAGGGATCAACTGCCGCTGTTCAGGCGACCTGTCCATGTGGACTGTCGTATGTGATCAACGGGCATTCGGTGGTGGAAACGGAAGCATTAACACCAGTGTGATCCAATGTAGGTCCTTTCTGCCGGAAAGGACTTCGCGACTTGTTGCGACATGCGACCAGTCCACGTTTTCCAATATCAACATATCGACGTTGGGCGGACATTCACCCACCGCGTAGTTCGCCTTGCGGCGAAAGTCCAGCCCGGCAGGCTGGACCTACAGAATCGCAATCATGACCAAAAACTCAACATCACAGCACTGGGCCGTTCTGGGCGGCGGTATTCTTGGCATGACGCTGGCGCTTAGGCTGACTCAGCAAGGCCACAAGGTCACGCTGCTCGAATCCCGTCAGAATCTCGGCGGACTGGCAGACGCATGGCAGATCGGCGATGTCACATGGGATCGCCATTATCACGTCACACTGATGTCTGACATGCACGCCCGCGAAGTCCTGCGGGAACTGGACCTCGAAGATCAGATGCAGTGGGTCGAAACGAAGACCGGCTTCTACACCGACGGCCAATTGCACTCGATGTCGAATACGCTGGAATTCCTGAAGTTTCCTCCGCTGCGCATGATCGACAAGCTGCGACTGGGCTGCACGATTGCTTATGCTGCTCGAGTCAAGAACTGGAAGAAGCTGGAAAACATCTCCGTCGGCGACTGGCTCACGAAGCTTTCCGGTCGCCGCACGTTTGAAAAAATGTGGCTGCCACTGCTGCGCTGCAAGCTGGGCGAATGCTGGCGTGAAACTTCCGCCGCGTTTATCTGGGCCACGATCGCCCGCATGTACGCCGCGCGCCGCACGGGCCTGAAGAAAGAAATGTTCGGCTATTGCCGTGGCGGCTATGCGAACGTGCTCGATAAATTCACCAGAAAGCTGCGTGCTCTCGGGGTCGAGATCCATTGCAACGCCCCTGCAAAAAGCGTTCGCACGGCGTTCGACGGACGGATGACCGTACAGTTCGCGGATCATGATCGCGTGTTCGATCGAGTCGTCTCAACGCTGCCGACGCCGGTGATGAGCCGCCTCTGTCCCGAGTTGAGCACAACCGAGAAGCAGTTGTTCGACGGCGTGCGTTATCACGGCATCGTGTGCGCTTCGGTTCTGCTGTCGAAGAGCCTGTCACCATACTACGTCACCAACATCACCGACACCGGTTATCCGTTTACGGCCGTGATTGAAATGACCGCGCTGATCGACAAGAAAGAACTCGACGGCAACGCTCTGATTTATCTGCCGCGTTACGTCGCTCCGAATGACGAACTGTTTGACCACAGCGATGCGGAAATCGAACACGAATTTCTCACCGGTCTGCAGCGCATGCATCCGACTCTGTCCCTGGGCGACGTCAAGGCCGTGCGCATTTCCCGCGTCCGCCACGTCTTTGCACTGCCAACGCTGGGGTACTCCGACCGACTTCCGCCCATTGTGACTTCAATGCGCGGGCTGTACTCGCTGAATTCATCGCACATCGTCAACGGCACATTGAACGTCAACGAAACCATCAAGCTGGCCAACGACTTTGTCGCGGCTCTTAAGAATCAGCAGGTCGGTTGCAAGCCGAATTGTTGGTGCCACAGCGTTCTCAGGGAAAGCGTAAACGAAGAATTGGTCGAAATGTTTTCCTAGTCGCGACGCGGGCCACGTAATAGCGTTAACCGCAACTCACAACTCGTTCCGAGGCTCCAGCCTCGGAACGCACTGCACATAAGGCTCCAGCCTTGCGAGTTACCGGGGGAGGCAGGAGCCTCCGAGGCATCGCGTTCCAGGGCTGGAGCCCCGGTACGAGAACTTCTGAAAACTGAAATCTGCCAACTCAAAACTGAAAACTGCTCGCATGACCAAACCCATCGCCAGCCTGTCGCTCGACCTCGACAACAAATGGTCGTACATGAAAACTCACGGCGACGCTGGCTGGGACAAATATCCCACGTACCTGGATCTTGTCGTGCCGCGGTTCCTGAAAGTACTTCACGAACGCCAGTTGAAAATGACGGTGTTTGTCGTCGGTCAGGACGCTGCCCGCGAAGAAAACTTCGAAGCACTCGCATCCATCTCCGCCGCCGGGCATGAAATCGGCAATCATTCGTTCAACCATGAACCGTGGCTGCATCTGTATTCTGAACAGGAACTGGTATCGGAACTGGCAAAGACTGAGGAACATCTGGAACGGGTTACGGGACAATGTCCGATCGGTTTTCGCGGCCCGGGATTCAGCTTCTGCGACCTGCTGCTGCGAATACTCATGCGCCGCGGCTATCAATACGACGCCTCCACATTCCCCACGTATCTCGGCCCGCTCGCGCGGATGTACTACTTCATGTCAACGCGACTGACGAAGGAACAGCGGGCTGAACGGAAGCAGTTGTTCGGGAAATTCAGTGAAGGCTTTCGTCCAGTCAAACCGTTCGCCTGGACATGTTCCGAGGGCCATCTGACGGAGATCCCCGTCACAACGATGCCGCTATTCAAAGTTCCGATTCACGCCAGCTACATTTTATATCTTGCTCAGTTCAATCGCACTGTTGCGATGACCTACTGGCGCATGGCGCTGACACTTTGTCGAGCCACCGGTGTGGGTCCATCCCTACTGCTGCATCCGCTCGATTTTATGGGCTGTGATGATGATCGGGATCTCGCGTTCTTCCCGGCGATGGGGCGTCCTGCCGAACCAAAAATCGAAATCGTCAGCCAGATGATCGATCTTATGCTCCGCCACTATGACGTCGTTCCGATGCGGGACCATGCGACGGCAATCAGGAATGCGTCGCTGGGGACCGCAGCAGTGAAAGTTATCGACGAACCGCCCGCCACTCGTGCAGTTGCACGTTGGCCCGAGACGACTGGAAAGAAGTAGATCGCAGTTGTGATGAAAAAACTGTTCACCACAATCCAACCTGCCATCATTGCATCAGCGATCCTGACGCTCGTGGCGACGGTCTGTGTTGTGATCAATCACGACGGTTCGCATCTCAACCCCGACACGGCTCAGGCACTCAGCGTAGCCCGCAATCTCCAGCAGGGCAACGGGTTCAGCACGAGCATCATCTACTACGAAGAGCACTATCGGCTGGGGACCTGGCCAGCACCGCAGACTGTATTCCCGATCGGTTTCCCGGCAATAATTTCCGGACTGGCGACGCTCGGCGTTCCGTTTCGACTCGCAGCATTTCTGATCAGCGTCGCTGGATTCTTGTTTGTACCTCCGCTGATTGCGACTGCTGCAATGCGGATGGGACGCAAACCGGCAACGGCCCTGCTGTTGGCTGCGATCTGGCTTTGTTTCTCCATGAACTGGGGCAACATTCAGGAGTCGCAGACAGACATCGCGTTCACGGCAATGACGCTCGGAAGTCTGTTGCTGCTTCAGCATCAATCGCTGAGGACTCGAAACCTTTTGTTGGCAGGATTGCTCGCTGCAATGGCCTGCAGTCTTCGGTATGCCGGAGTCTTCTGGTTATTAACCGTCGGACTTATGTTTGCGATGCAGCTCGTGCAGCGTCAGAAAGCGTCCGCCCGGAAGTGCGTTGTGTTTCTCGCGATCCCGGCGATCACCATGCTGGCGATGTTCGCAAGAAATACATTACTCGTCGGCGACATCAAGGGCGGAAACAACAACCATTTCGAAAAGCCGTTCGTCGAGGCTGCCGTGGAAGCCTATTACTGTGTGTCCCGGATCACGGGGCTCGATCAGGACAGGTTGCTGAGCGGACACATGGCTGAGATTCTGTTCGCTGCCGGTCTCGCGATCCTGATGTGCTGCGCTGCATCCTGCTGGCGTCACTTCCGGCGACAAAATTTCCACGGAATGCAATCGCTTCGAATCACGGCGAACTCAACCATCGTTGTTTACATCGTTGTTTCGACGGCATCTCTGATTCTGCTCGACGCCACGACGTCGATCAACATGTCACCGAGGATGTACTTTCCGCTGATTCCATTCGCACTGCTGTTCCTGGCGGATGCGACAGGTCGCCTGTGTGCGGCATGCGGTGAGACTGCCGTTCTGGGACGACGCACGATCACGCTGGCGTCGGGCTTGATCATCGCTGGGCTGCTTGGAGGCCAGGTGCGGAGTGCGGCAGACGTGGCGTCGCAGACGCATCGATTCGGGCCAATCGCAGGCATCGTCGGCCAGCCAGTGGAGAGTCTGGGTCGCGTTGCTGTTCCACGACAGCTGATGACTGATGCAAAGATCCTCTCGAATGAATCGCACATGCTGGCGGAAGTGCTGGAGCGTGGAGTCATCGGACTCACAAACGGCAAGTATTCGTTGCGCGTCTGGTCGGATGAGGAAGTCCTCGCACTGATTCACAAATACGGCATCAACCAGATCGTCTTTTTCCCGGAACTTCCGACGGAAGAAGAAAACCCGTTCTTCATGTCTCTGAAACGACTCGCTGACAGCCATGAAATCGACCGTCCGTGGCTGAAGCCGGTACTCGTTTCCAAACACATTCAGATCTATGAAGTTCAATCCGCCCGCGACTCCATGCAGTCCAAAGTTTCCGTGATTTCTGGACATTGAAAGTAGTCATATCATGTCACCCATGCGAATGCTGTGTGTCTTTGGGACTCGACCTGAAGCAATCAAAATGGCACCCGTGGTGCTTGCCGCGCAGCGCCATGTGAAAGTGAAGCCGATTGTCTGTCTGACCGGACAGCATCGTGAAATGCTCGATCAGGTCGTGAAGTATTTCGCATTGCCGGTCGATCGCGACCTGAATCTGATGCAGCCGAATCAGACGCTCTCCGATCTGACGGCGCGCTGTCTTCAATTGTTGTCAGCCACGATCGCAGAAACCAAGCCGGACTGCGTCGTCGGACAGGGCGACACAACCACCGCGCTCTGTGCCAGTATGGCGGCGTTCTACGCAAGAATTCCGTTTGTCCACGTCGAAGCAGGACTGCGAACGGACAGCATCGATTCGCCGTTCCCGGAAGAATTCAATCGCCGAGTCTGCTCCCTGACGACTGCTCTGCACTGCGCGCCCACGGAGACGGCGCGCCAGAACCTGCTGCGTGAAGGCTATGCGCCGGATGATGTGATCGTGACAGGAAACACGGTTCTCGACGCGCTCAAGCTGTCTGTGCAGCAGGAACGTCTGAACTCATTCATGTGGGTGCAGAAGTATCCGGACATTGCAGGTCGGCCGATGGTGCTGATCACAGCGCATCGCCGAGAGAATCACGGCGACGGAATTCGTAATCTCTGCACAGCCATTGGTCGGCTGGCCGACATGTTTCCCAAAGTGCAGTTCGTCTATCCTGTGCATTTGAATCCCAATATTCGCGGCCCGGTGCATGAGATACTTTCAGACCGCAAAAACGTGCATCTGATTCCGCCCGCTGACTATCCGGAATTCATCTGGCTGATGGATCAGTCCACGTTGATCCTGAGCGATTCCGGCGGCGTGCAGGAAGAAGCTCCGTCACTTCGCAAGCCGGTCCTTGTGACGCGCGATTCCACGGAGCGTCCTGAAGCACTTTGTGTCGGTGCGACAAAGCTGATCGGCACCGATCCGGATCGCGTTGTCGCCGAAGTCCGTGAACTGCTGACCAACCGCGAGGCCTATGCGGCCATGCAGGTCGATGTCAATCCCTACGGCGACGGCCGCGCTGCGGAACGTATCGTTGATCTGGCGGTAAAGCGATTTGCATGTAATACTGTGAACGTGTAATCTCCGATAGCAATCGACTCTGCCCCGGTTCCGCCCATCGCATGGACTTAGTGAGCGGATTGGCTCTAGCCACCGGTAACTGTTCCTGAAAACACATGAAATTGAAAAACCGGCGGTTAGCGGGGTGTTGATTTAGTCTGGATTTCTACGTGGGATAAGCTTCCAGCTTGTCATCGCGGAAAGAAAACTCAATGCTTTCTGGAAAACCTGACAAGCTGGAAGCTTATCCCACCTTAAATCAAAAACCCGCTAGCGCCTTGCCGCTCACAGAGACCTGATGAACAAAGCCGCCGACACGAAATCAGATTCCTGCGGAGCGGTGCCAGTTTCCGGAATCCAGACCGTCGAGGCATCCGACGCCCGATGCGATCAGTCGACGTCTGCACCTCTTTCTTCACAGTATCAATCGTCGCCGCAGCAGTCATTCCATGCCGCACTGGCCGACATTCCTCTTTTCAAATCGTCACGCTGGGAGCGGTGGGCCGCATGGACCGTACCGATGTTCACGACGATGTTTCGTGTCCGGCGAAGCCCTGAAGCGTCATCTGTGGTTTCTCGGCTGACACTTTGGGAACGGTTCCTGTCACATCAGCCACGCCGTGCACGACGCATGACATTCGCGGTCGCAATTCGCGATCGACCGGTTGCGGAAGAGACCTTCGGAACGACTGCCCTGATGGCTCTCATCCGAATCATGACTGAACATGAGACGGTCTGGGAGAATCAACCTCTGAACGTGGTCGTGGGGGAGGGCCGCCGCACGCAGACGCTTGATCCACGCAAATCGACCGGTGAGATGTTTTCCGTTTCTGTCCAAAACGCTGCCGGCGTTTACAGGACGTGCAGACTCAATCTGACAATGGCAGTCGGGATGTCAGATGATGACCTGGCTGAGTATGTTCTGAAGCAGTCCAGTGCCGCTGAGCCATCGACTGAGCTCGTATCGGTCGTCATTGATCGTGCGGCCGCAGATCCAGAGACATTTGGAGGCAGCTTTGCAACGTTCCCCGGCGCATGGCTGCGTCTGGCACCTGACAAATCCACCGGTGGATGCGTGGCAACCGCCGACCATCTTGTGCTTGACGGAGCCCTGATGCAAAGTCTGCTGATGGCGATTGCCACGGCGAGCACTGCAAACTCCACCGGAACGGCTGCACTCCACAGCAGATCGACGAAGCATGACGCGAGCTGTGAGACATTTTCAACACTGCGTCTCAACGATGTTGCTTCACTTTCCGTCCTTCTGATGCACATCGTCACAACGCTTGAAGAATCAGGAATTGAGTTTGAAACAGGACGTGACACGATCCTGCTGACGACGATTCCGCAGACAGGCCCGGACGTCAGGCAGGAAATCCACCCGCATCGGCGCAGGATTCTGCCGTTGATCATGAGTCTGCAGGGAGTGCAGGACTGCGGCGAGCTGCGGCGGCGGGTGCAGCAACTGAACACCGACGGCTGGCGCTCCATCGGTGCTCAGGTGTGGAATCATATTTATTCCGGAAATGTGCCTGCCTGGCTGGTCACTTATTTCGAACGCATTTCCCGCCGAGTTCCGTTTCAGCAAGCGGCTCGCGCACTTTCTGGCGGAGCGCTCGTCAGTTTTTTGCCACCCGTGACGATGCCTGGATTCTGTGCGTCTTCAATTTCTCATCTGTCATGCAGAACAATCGGAACAATGATCGGAAGTCCTACGATTACGGTGATGCAGGTTCGTGACAACGCCGCCGGTCGGACAGCCGCCTTTATCACAATCTCCGGCAGCGGGCGATGGAACGATGCCCGAAAACTGGATGCATTTCGAAATGCACTGGCTTGCCGCGTTTCAGGCGATGCGGCCATGCAGTTGCCGACCTGATCGAACTGCACATTTGAGTTCCGACGGCTTGTCGCTGGTCGGATTTACTGCGTTATTCTTCACGCAGTCGTGTCCATTTGCGGTTCGAACTCTGCGTTCGACATTTTGTCAATCGAAAGAGGTTCTCAATCGGGGAAAAAATGAAATGATCTTTTTTTTACTTTGTAACGACTTTGTCATTGAACATCAGTTCGCGGAATTTTAGTCTGCAAATCTTACGGCTAATGGAGTTGTTATCCCCCCTCGCTTGACAGGTATTCGCATGACTCTGTTCCAATGGCTGAATGCGGTTGTTGATGGCATGATGGGCGCTTCCGTTGGGCGGGGGGGGGCGACGTAAGTCTGTGTGGAGCCGCTGTTCATCCGCTGCGAAAGAAGTGCAGGGGCTGGAGGCAAAGTGTCTCTTGTCCGCCACGCCGCTCGCTGAGCCGTCAATCGAGCAGCCTGCGTTGACGAACGTGGACATGAATTCCCTGGTGCTGATGTCTGAGGCAGGATTCATTCAGTTCAATGCCATTGGATTGCAGGATTTGAGTAGTCTCAGTCCTGCCCAACGGAGCCAATTTATCTACGGCCCGCAATTGCCTGCCACGACTTTGCCGACTCCTAGTGAAGACCTCTACGATGAAGGAGCCGGAGCCGTCTGGGGTTCGCTGTCCGACGAGGGCACCCCGTCATCCAACATCCCCGGCGGCACGTTCGACGGCACCGGCGCGGTCGACACGGGCGTTGACGGCATCATGGGCACCGATACTGGCGGAGCCGTTTATAGCCCACCAGATTCCGGCAGCGGCTTCATGGGAATCGACGACGTCGGTGAAGAGTACACTGGTACTGGAGTCAACGGCGATATTGGATTAGATGACGTTGCTGACTACGGACAAGCAGACATTGGTGTCGATGACGTCGCTGACTACGGACCTGGCGACATTGGACCTGGCGACATTGGGCCGGGCGATTACGGACCCGGAGATTATGGTCCCGGCGATTATGGACCCGGGGACACCGCCGACACCGGCTACGACGCCACGGGTGCCCTGGATTCAGGCTTTGATGATATGGGAGACATCTTTGGAATTGGCGTTGATGGGCCTGGTGACACAGGGCCTGGCGACGATGGTTCGACCGATTCCGGGCCTGATGGAAATTCACCGCCAGTCGCCGAAAACGCCAATTGGACGATCGAAGAGCAGCCAGCTCCGTTAGGACTTGTTCCGCCGATTGTCGCAGGGACTGTGCAGGCTTCGGATCCGAACGAGGATGCTATGACGTATACCATCAAAGGCCAGCAAGGGCAAAAGGCAGATAACACGCTCGTCGATGCACAACTATGGGAAATTGGGATGAGCACGGGCAAAGTGTATACACGAAAAGATGTCGATTACGAAGCATATAAGCGATGGTATCTGCTTGTGCAGGTGTCGGATATACACGGAGCATCGGTCGAAGTCAAAGTGATCATCAACATTACCGATGTTGACGAAGCTCCGATTCCGTACGGACCAAACTCCTTTGTTCCATTTCAAAATCGCAAGAATGTCGAAGGAGAAGCGTTCACTTATGAAAGCGCGCGGCACTATGCGGCATACGACCCGGAGGGCGTGCATCCCCTCAATGTGACGGCAGCGAACCTTCCGAAGGGACTCGAAATCAAAACGCGACTCTTCGACGCTGATCCCGATCCGGATGAAGAGATCATGATCACCGACTATTGGATCGAAGGGCGTCTCAAACAGGACTCCGCCGCTCTTTACCACGTGACCATTACGTTGGCCGATCAGTCAGGACACTCCACAGTGTATCATTTCGATTGGGAGGTCTTGAATTTCAGCCTTGATATCTACGCCATGACATTCATCGACGGGCATGAAATCACCCCGGATCCCCAGGTAATCGGCGTGCCTGCCGATCCAAATTACCCAACGAGTTATGCGGGAACGCATTGGCTGGATGAAAACCGCGACGGTGATGTTGCTGATCAGCCAAAGGATCATCAATATCCGTATGCATACCATCGCACGCAAACAGGGAGAGCGGCAGGGCAGTTTGCCCTGGAGAATGTGTTCATCATTGGTGCCAAGATCAATATTCGGGCCAACGGATCAGACAGCTATAACGTGAAAGTCGGGGACCAGGAATACTGGGTTGCCGCCGGGGTCGGTACGACCTCGTACGTTAATTCATTTTCAAAGGCGTTTGTCGCAGCAAAGTACTATGCTGCGTTCAGCCTGAATTGGCAGTTTTCGGTTGATGGCGGCACGACCTGGGAAAGCGCAGGGGAAACGATCAATCGCGTTTACATCACGTACAAGGCACCTCAGATTCCTACCTTGTTCGAGACTGTGATTCACGTCAGTACGATGGCTGCGGAAACTGCCGCAGGCGACACAGAGGCGAGCGTGGGCGACGCTATCTATGGAAAGTTTGAGACACTTTCAATTTCACGGTTTGACGGGAAAAAAGCCCATGGTACATCCGGGGCAATGACGTATTGGGGTTATCGCGAAGGCGATCCGCTTTGTGTGCCAAAAAACAGCGGGCAACTTATTCCCGCCATGTCGCAACTGTTGGAATATACCGATGGTCGATGCGGCCACTGGGCGCAATTCTTTGTCGGAATGCTGCGGACGCAGGGAATCTTGCAAGGCGAAGTCAAAGGAGTTAAGTCAAACAGGCTTATGCTCGATGGTTCAGGTAGACAAGAAGGACTAATTATCAAGAACGCAAACTTCGGCGCACCGGAGAACGGGCCGAATGGCTACAACTGGAAGGAAGGATTCAATTTCTCGCTTGGGGGGAGTATCGCTGGACAGGGCGGTACGCCAAAAATGCAGAGCTTTCAAGACCATGCGCTGGTACTCTTTAATGGAAAGTTGTACGACCCATCGTATGGAAAGATCTGGATTAATCTTGAAGACTTTGAAACAAATGCACTGGCTGGATTCTTCACCGAAGTACCCGGCAACAATGGCTTTTTCGTTCGCAAGGTAGAAGTTGGACTTCCGGCTCTGACGTTCTTTTAGTGGGCATGAATATGACGACGATCATCTTACTCTTCGTGGTTCTGCTGTTGAACCAGGATCTGCCTCGCCCGGCTGGATGGAGTGCCGAACACAATTGGGGCTGGGAGGGCAACGGCGTCACCGTCCTTTTCAAATTCTTCGAGAGCGCCACGAAGAAGTACGTTCGTTGTGAGATGTATCAAGGTAAAGACCAAATCGTTCTTGCTCATGATGCTGTCTCGCTTGAGTCGCTCGGTACTGGGCCGACACAGGTCAAGTTCTGCGCGAAGGATGAGGCGACATTCGCCGTTTTTCTGTGCCTCAATTCAATAGGCCCCGTGGAATTACGCGAGTTCTCCGTGGCGGAACGAAAAGAGCTGAAGATTCCGCCCTATATTTTCGAGGCGAGCGACACCCCTGACGGCCTGATGCCCAATGGACGTGGCAATGCGTATTTTGAGCCGGCGCGTATGCTGAAAGGTTTGATTCGCCCGGACGGTATCGCGTTTGAGTGGAAACGAAAACCGGGCAGGG
Organism: Candidatus Kuenenia sp.; assembly: GCA_043737515.1. Classification (GTDB taxonomy): domain Bacteria; phylum Planctomycetota; class Planctomycetia; order Planctomycetales; family Planctomycetaceae; genus SXXK01. The sequence goes on from JAYTAK010001356.1 coordinate 11,397, forward strand.
ATCTGGAAATAGAAATGACTGCCGTGGAGAGGGAAGGCGAACGCTGGCTGGTCACCATGAAAGTCGGCAAGGACAAGCACGTTTTCTATCGCGCTGACAGGGAAGCTTTCTGGCATTTGCAGATGGACGATGAAAAGGATTGGCTTGCGAAAGATCCTGTGCTCTGTGGTTCGACGAAAATCACTATCGATGGCGAAGAGAAGACGGTTCAACTCTGGAACCAAATTGCTGAGCGACAGAATGTGGAACAACAACTCGCATCATACAAGATACCGGATATCAACTTCACATGGGTCGACATTGTCGATGCCGATGGCAGTACTCGACGCATCTGGGAAGCACCTGCCGACGACTTTACATTTGGTACCGTGCCCGAATCTGGTTTTCTTGCGTGCTATATCGAAAAGAACCGACGGATCGCGTTTGCCTTCTGTGACAGGTTTGGACCGGCGGAGTACTATGAAGCGGATGAAAAACTGGACTTGCCGAAATCCAACGTGATTCCTCGCACACAAATGTATATTCAGCGAACGGACGGCATTGGCTCGTGGCCGGCAATCCCAAGGTTCGGACGTAACATGATTGGCGACCTGGCATACATGGCATTTCACAAGCCGGATGAAGCTCCCCGGATTCAACTGCTGACCTTGTCGCGAGTCGAGGATCGGATGCGGTTGGAAGTCGCTTTTCAAGAACAGAAAGTCGTATTCGACCTGGCCGAAAATGCTCCGCAGTGGCAGCAGAGAGCTGACCTGTTGCGGCCGTTGGACAAGGAAAAATGAAGGTGGGATCACCGCAACCATCTTTCATTTCGACTGGCGTTCAACATGACGGATCTCTTAATCATCGTCTCCCTGCTCTTCATCTGGTGCTGGGATTATCCGGGGGATCATGCGGCGAAGAGATTTATTGCGAAGTTCAGTTTTCCTTTCGTCTACATGGGGTTCTGGCACGGGTGGGCGATGTTTGCTCCGGAACCGATTCATGTCAATCGCAGACTGCGAGCCGTGTTGACGTTTGCCGATGGCTCAATGGAAGACTGGAGTCCGCTAGCGCCGGACAGTCGCAGCAAACTCATCAATCTGCTCTACGCGCGCAGCTTTAAGTACGAACATTCGCTGCTCGGGCCGCGAGTCCTCCATTTGTACGGGCCGTTGTGTGATTTCCTCACGCAACAGGTGCAGGTCGATGGCCGCAAACTGCTGGTCATCGAATTCTTTCGTGACTCTCAAAATGTCAATCCGATCGGAGCTGAAACTGTGTATTCCGAAATGAAGTCAGTGGCGTTTTATCGCTACGATGCCGTGAAGCGAACAGGGGCCGTGATTCCAGTTGCACCGGCGAACTCAAAGGTCACAAAGAATGTGCGTCCGAATCTGTAGGCCGGACCAAGCGCAGCGCCGTTCCGGCAATTGCCAGACACCTGCCGGAACGGC
>JAYTAK010001357.1:0-5561 GCA_043737515.1 Candidatus Kuenenia sp.
GCCGCTTTGACGGACTGACGCTCCGGGGAATCGGTGAATTGTCACGTTTGTCGGCAATTCTGAATCATCCGGAGCAACAATCGAGGCTCTGGAACACTTTATTCCAAAGTTCGACGGACGGATCAACATTGCCCCTTGCACTGCAATTGATTGAGGCGAGCAAAGACGAAGTCGTGGACGTAGAAAGCCTGCTCGAAGGCATGTTGATTGGGCAATGGGGACCATTGCCTGTCGAATGCGTCGAAAAGATCACCGTTGCTCTCGCATTCGGGCGACTCGCAAGATTCCTGCTGGGATGTTTTGACCGGGCATATGAGTGTGTTCATTCATACGGCATTGCCGCCCGCTGCGACGTTTCACAGGCAGCGTTTCCGGATGCTGAGTGGGCTCAAGTTCGACCGCTGTGTCAAGCGTTCCTTGACGCCGCCGACAGCCGCCGATTCAACGAACTTGCGTTCCACGGACCGCAATTCGTTGCGCTGGTGAAGAAACTGAAAGAAGGCGACAAACACGTTTCTTTGGAGCACATTCTGGCATTCCATCGAATCGTTCAGAAGACCCGCCGATGCAGCGGTGCATGGCTTCGGGACGAGCAGGGCAAACTCACTCTCAACGTCATGTCATATACCGGCTACAAGACACCGCCCAGGTTTCCAAACTTCAAGCTTGATGTTGTTCGCCAGTTGCTCGATGATCTGGGGAAACTCTGATGGCCATCACTACGGAAAGAACGCTCGATCGACTGTGCATTGAAGAAACATGTCTTGGTGTTGTGTGCAGTACGTTCACATTCGACCCTCTATTCTTTGAGGAACACTTCCTGCGCACCGTGTTGCGTCTGAGTTCAGATCCAACTGAGCAAACGCAGAGATATTTTACCGAAGCACTTCGAGGGCTGCAGGAAACGCCGGTGGTGGTGTTTGTTGATGCGGGCCAGTGTCAGGCTGGTCGACGGCTTCCGTATGATCTGCTGAAAATCCAGCGGACGACGGTATTTCACCCCAAGAGCGTCTTGCTGCTTTACGAAAAGAGCGCGCGGCTGATGATCGGTTCGGGCAACCTGACGGCCTGTGGCTACAGTCAGAATACCGAATTGTTCATCGCACTGGATCTTCACTACGAGGACGAACAGGAGGCTGCTTTGCTGCGTTCGTTCGATGAACACCTGGAAGGAATCAGTAGGCATTCTCGACATACAGGTTCGCAATTCAAACTTGTACGCGATGAGTTGAACCGTCGCTTGCACAAAACCCAAAAAAACAGCAAGCCAGCCACCTTTGCGCTTCTGGATTCCTTGCACGAACCAATCGTCGATCAGATCATCAGGCTTCTGCCGGAACAAGCCGAAATCACAAGTCTTGGCATGGTCGCGCCATTCTACGAATTGGACGACGGAGGCGAATTGGATTCGACCAGCGTCTTCGGAGCATTCAAATCGCGAGCCTCCACCGACGTGACACTCGATGTCGCTGTATATTGGGAGAATCCGCAGACACAACCTGCTTCGGGTGATGTCAAATTGAAAGATGGCCTGAAACAATTGTGGGCTTGGCGAACCGGCGAGAATAAGAATGCAAGCATCGAGTATTTGGTCCCAACTGAGTTGAAGAATGCGCAATCTTCGATGAAATACATCGATCATCGCGGCAATTCAAAACACTGGGATTTGCAGGAGACACTGGACGCTGTTGAATCCCGCGAGCTCTGGAAACTTCCGCAACCGGTGGCCTACGCTCCACGTATGTCGTTGCTGGCGGCGACGAGCGTCTATACAAGAATACGACTTTGGTTGCATCCGGCGGCTCGTCTGAACGAAGGCCGTGTGGAGCAACGTCCACTTCATGCCAAACTGCTTTTGGTGAGTTTCCGTTCCGGTAGCGTATTACAGACGCTGGTTGTCATGGGCAGCGCCAATATGTCACGGCGTGCACTACTTCAAAATGTCTCTGAAGGCGGTAATGTTGAGTTAGGAATCGCTTTCATCGTCCATGGAGAATGTCGCCTCACTGATTTTCTGCCGGAACTTGTTTGCGTTCCGATGGATCTGCTGGAATTGAAAGAGCAAGCATTTCCGGAAGTCACAACAAACTGGGCGACCGCTGTTGAGCAAGCAACTCACGATCCAGCTCAACGTACGTTGACCGTTTCCTGGAGCGATCTGGCAGCTGAACTTCCGTCGTGGCAACTGCTGTATCAGGACCGGGAACTCTCCGCATCTGAGACGCCGCCGGAAGTGTCTTCTTCATTCACCATCCCGGATTTCACCCTGCAGGCGACAACAGCGGAACTGGTGCTGCGTGTCGCCGACCAGAACTATTCTGTTCCAATTCTCGTCACGGACCTGGTGGCTCTGCCCGTCACAGAAGGCGGATACAACCTTGGTCTCAACGATCTGCTGTTGCTGCTGGGACGTCGCATTGGCCGCGAACAGGCAATTCATCGAGCGTACTCCCGCACAACGAACGGCACGAGCGAGCTTGACGCAGTTTTTGGCGAAGGCTTCACGCCCACTGATGTGTTCCGTGCCTGGTGGAGAGTTGCAGAAGAACTGAAAGTTCAATCGCTTTCCGTAAATGCATTTCGATTGCTACTCGAAGGCAGCCTCAGTGTCGGATCTGCGTGGAAGTGCCTGGCGGAATCTTCGAACACAGGCAGCATGGACAGCACCGCAGTCTGGTTCTACGGCGTCGAATTACTTCGTGAACTTGAACAGGTCGAACTCGATGAGACTCCTGACCGCCCTGCAAAAGTTGCGATTCTGGACGCATTTCGAAAACGGGTACGCGACGAAATCAAACCCATTGCACCGAAGCACGGGAGCGCGAAGTGGGTTAATGCAGTTCGAAAGTTCTATGCAGGGGCCATTCAATGACGCACGATCCAATCATACGCGATCGCGTATGGCTTCGCTCTTTTGTCAATCTCGGAAACCGTGCTGTGGCTGACGGGATTCCTGCGTCCGACATTGAGCGGCAGGAAGATACGGTTCTGCGTGCCTGTCAAATGCTCAAGGAACAACCGGGCGTTGTCCTTGCTGATGAAGTTGGCATGGGAAAAACGTTCGAAGCCCTAGGAGTGGCGGCTTTTTTTCATCGTGAAAATAAACGAAGCCGAATTGTCGTGCTGACGCCGGGACCAGATTTGAACACGAAGTGGGTGAAGGAATTCGAGAAATTTCCGTATAAATTCGGCAAATGCAGCGGGGCCGTCAAAGAGGCTCGAACGTTGAGTGATTTTGTAGCCGCCGTCAAAGTGAGTCCGATCACAATTGCTCCTGTGACGATGTTTCAAAGCGGTCGAGGTGCCAGCGAGCAGGCGTATTTGTTGTCACTGTACTGCCACTCGAAAGGTCTCCACGGTAACAAGGCAAACGCTCTGATCTCGCGGGCACTTGGTGAACATGCCTGTCGCGTTGGCATCGACGACAAACTCTTCCTGGGTGAATTCAAGTTTCTCGAGATTCAAGATAGTCTCACAGGTGCCTTCAAAAAGTTGGATAAGCTCTACGAAAGTGAAAGTCTCGCTGGCTTTGAAAACCAACGGAAGGTGCGGCGTCTGCTGTCAGTTGCTCGTTCAGCAATTGCCCGTTCGCTGCTTAAGAATATTGATCTCCTGATCGTCGATGAAGCTCACAAGCTCAAGAATCCGGAGTCATTGCGAAGTGAAGCGATTCAAACCGTGTTTCGGAAAAAGTTTCGCAAGGCCCTATTCCTGACCGCGACGCCGTTTCAACTGCACACCAGCGAGCTGAAACAGATATTCGCCGTGTTCGCGCAGGCAAAACACGCACCTGCAAATCTCATGGATACATGGGAGGCACTTCGCGTACACATTTGTGATTACCAGTCGCTGTGCGATGAATTCCAGATGACATGGAATTCGCTGGAACCGGAATTTGCAGCCCAATTCAGCGCCGCGTATGATCGGTCACAAGAGGATGTCGAACGCATTGACGATCCGAGCAGTCGGATTCTCCTTTCCCAGATCGACCAGCTCAGCGAGTCGAAGAAAACAATTCAATGTGGCCTGCGCCAGTGGATGATCCGTAGTCTGCGAGAAGAAAAGCGACTCTATCGCAAGGATTTTCCAAAAGCGTTGCCGACGAGCGGTCCCGGTTGTTTACCGTTCCTGATCTACGAACGCTTCATCGCGGAACTGTTTCGTCGGCAGCATCAGACTCACAAAGTCGCCGCTGAAATCAACATGGTTTCGTCGTGGGCTGCGGCCAGAAGTGGAGCCATCATCAAGAACGAAGGCGAGATTCCTGAACAGGCGGAACCCTACCGGACTCTGTTGCGCAGGCTGTTGAGGCAGATTCGAAGCACAGATGCCAGTTGCGATCACCCAAAGCTCGCCTACGTGATTTCCGATGCGATCGCGGCCGCTATGCAGGGCGAGAAGACGTTGATCTTCTGCTCGCGAATCGAAACCCTGAAGGAACTTGCCAGAGAGCTTGATCACGAATGGATGTCGCAGATCCTGGATCGGTGGAGGTTGGTGTTTCCGCATGCGACAAAAGAAGACGTATTCGGTGAACATGCCGATGGAATCGATCGAAAAGGTCGCCATGCAAATCTGCAAAGTCGTTTCGATAGCACACACGACGCCCTTTATCTGGCGCTTCGCGAACCGTACTTGTATACCGTCAAGCCCCTGGCACAGTGGGCGAAAGATCACCTTGACGAAATCATCGCTGAGGCAAACGTACTGTTAGGCAAGTTGTGGGTTGGGAAGACTGCGGCGGAACGAATCGACTATCAACTTGCAAAACGATGTGTTGAACAGGCGACCGTTCATCACTGGCGGAAGGCTCACCCGGAGCAGTCGGTCTCCGACGAATTGCATCGACTTTCTGCACCAGAGTTCCTCACACTTGGACTTGATTTACACAGCGATGAACTTGAAGCGGATACTCGGGGAGATCATCAGCCGCATTGGACAATCACGGAGCGCTCGGCCTCGCTGGTTATCGGCCAACCTGGCTCGTTATGGGAAAGGCTCTCGACAGAGTTCATTGGGATGCCTTGTGAATTACGGGTCCGCGTCGTAGAGCAGCTTGCTCGATATGTCACGTCTCGACAGGTTCCGTTTATCGCTGAGTTGTTAAAGGCTGCGCACACAGCAGGGATTTTTCTGGATACAGTAAAATCTGACGAATTGCTCGGTTTCATGCCCGATTTCTGGACGTCCGAAGAAGGAGCCAGTTGGCAGATTAAGTTGCGGGAGTTCTTAGGCTATTTTAAAAGTCGCAGACTTCATGCTGGCGAAAGCACGGACGGAGAGAATCTCCAATTTGAACAAGACAGCATCTTGAATGGTTTGCGCGATCAAAGGGAAATTAAGTTTGCCCGCCATACCGAAGATCGCAGATCGCGAGAGAAGCTACGGGAGGCGTTCACCACGCCATTGTTCCCAATGGTCCTCATTGCCAACGAAGTGATGCAGGAAGGTATCGACCTCCACAAGCAGTGTCGTCGGATAGTGCATCATGATCTGGTCTGGAATCCAGCGCAAATTGAACAGCGCATCGGACGCATCGACCGTCTCGGGTCGCTCACCAG
>JAYTAK010001358.1:0-5559 GCA_043737515.1 Candidatus Kuenenia sp.
GTCTCCCAGAAACTCGGCACGATCCGCGAAGGCGTGCTTGAGTGACTCCGTGACGACATGGATGTAGTCTGCAGAATTATGATCGAGCGATTGCAGCGAGACCTGCTGAGTCTTTTCCCATGCTTCCAGTGACTGTAACGTCTGAAGCAGCGCAATGCCGCCGCTGGACGGCGGCGGCATGGCGATCAATTGTTGTCCGTGAAAGCTGGCCTGCAACACGTCGCGTTCCGATGGTGCATACTTCTGCAGGTCCGCCAGTTGCATCTTTCCGGATTCACCGGCGATGGTCTGGCAGATAGCTGCCGCGACGTCTCCTTCGTAGAAGCCAGCAGTTCCGTGAGCGGCGATACGTTCCAGAACCGGCAATTGTGGCGAATGAAACCGATCACCGATTTTCCATTTCACTCCGCCATTGAGATACCCTTTCACCAGCGGAGCAAAGCGGGCATCGTAGCCGTTGTGAGTGCGAAGTTTCTGCAGTGTCGAAGCCTGTACCTCGATATCGTGTGCATCGATTTCAACACCGGTGCGACACAAGTCAATCGCGGGCTGCAGCAGTCGGGCAATTGGCAGCGTGCCGTATTTTTCTGCGGCATAGCACAGCCCGGCGACGGTGCCTGGCACACCGACTGCCTTTCCGCCTCGCACGCTGACCGGTTCGACATGTCCCGCATCAGCCGCGTCGCCATAGTCTGTGGCTGAAGCCTCAGCAGGGGCTCGTTCGCGGTAATCCAGAGCGACGGCCTTCTGCTTCTTCGCGTCCCAGATGACCATGAAACCGCCGCCCCCAATTCCGCAACTGGCCGGCCGCACCACGGACAGGGCGAACGATGTGGCCACCGCCGCATCGACGACGTTTCCGCCTTCGCGCAGGATTTCCGCCCCTGCTTCGCTGGCCGCCGCGTGATCTGCGGCGACAACGCCGTGCTGATAGGTGATCGTATTTGCTTTTTGGAATTCATCAGCCACGGCGCATTGAGTAATCGCACCTACCAGGCACAACGCAGCGACAACGATCAAGGTCGGGATTTTCACAATGATTTCCTCAATGGACCAAATACTCGTTTAACCGCGTGCCCATCGGGCCGCGCTCTTTCGTCGTTGTTGATCATAGTCTCGTCGATGGTAGTCGGTACAGGAGCGCGGGGCGATGCCCACGCGGTTAAACGAGGTTAGTGATACGTGACGTGACCTTTGTCGAGTCCAGCGAACGGAGTTACGAAATTCCAAGTCTGCCGTGGCTTTTCTTCCTTTTCCGGGTTCTCTTCAACGTACCGGATGGCGTTCTCAATTCCATTTTCGGTATCGAGATACACTTTCCAGGCTTTGACGTTCCAGGGTGTTGGTGTTCCTCCTTTGTGATTAACGAATCCCGCGAACGGATGGAGCTGTTCGCTGTTCAACTGCTTGGTTGCTTCGCCTTTCAGCAAGCCAACAATGTACTCGACTTTATAGGTATGTCTGGCAACGACAAGATGTGCATGGCAAGGCAGAATTGAGCGGGCCCAAATCGTCAGGTTGCTTTTTGTACGGGCATTTGCAAAGCCTCTGCCTGCGGCGCGGGCCTGCAGACCGCTGAATTCAACAGCCGGGTACTGCAGACAACTCTTCGCCTGTTGCCGTGCGGCTTCCTGCTCGGGATTCAGTTCGATCCGCGTCAATCCTTTGGTGGCCGAACCGAATCGGAGCAATTCCCAGGCGGCGACAAAATCCGACCATGATCCACGCGGGTCATTCGGGAGCCAGAATCCGTAGGCACCAAAGATGACGTGATATCCATGAATCATGTCGGCACCTCCATTTAACCGCGTGCCCATCGGGCCGCGCTCGTTCGTCGTTGTTGATCAAACCACGTCGATGGTAGAGGGTACAGGATCGCGGGGCGATGCCCACGCGGTTAAACGAGATTCTACCGTTTCAAAAACATCTAATCGACATTCAGCAGCACGTTGCACACGACTGTCATGGCGGCGGCGTTGATGGGGTCCATGCCTTCTGGCAAGGGGCCGAGTGGATCGGTTGCAAGTTTCGCGGCGTTGTCCGGCTGCGAAGTCAGTTCATGGTGCATGTCGTTAAAGAGCGCGACCAAAGCCGACAGTTCGGATTCCGCTGGATCTCGCAACAGGCAGCGTTTGAATCCGTCGGCGATCTGATCTTTCACAGTACCGTCGTGTTGCAGCATCGTGCGAGCTAAAGCCTGAGCGGCTTCGACGTAGACAGGATCATTCAGGGTGACCAGTGCCTGGAGCGGCGTATTGGTCTGATTTCTGCGTAACGTGCAGACTTCACGATTGGGCGCGTCGAAGGTGGCCATTGAGGGATAAGGATTGCTGCGTCGCCATGTCGTGTAAATCCCGCGACGATAACGATCTTCGCCCATACTGGTTTGCCAGTCTGTCGAACTTCCAAATGCGGCCGTGAGCCCTAAGTTCGGCTGCGGTGGCTTGACTGGTGGCCCGTACATTTTTTTGCTCAACAAGCCAGCCACCTGCAACGCCTGGTCTCGAACCATTTCGGCACTCAATCGCACGCGCGGTCCGCGGGCCAGCCAGCGATTGTCGAGATCTGCGGCTGCCGCCTCAGGAGTCACCTTCGACGACTGGCGATATGTCGCGGAGGTGACGATCAGCTTCAGCAGGTCGCGTGTGTCCCAGCCGGATTCCACGAGTTCGCGCGCCAGCCAGTCGAGCAGTTCGGGATGAGTCGGCAGTTCGCCCTGTGAACCGAATTCTTCACTCGTCAGCACGATGCCGCGACCGAACAGATTCTCCCAGTCACGATTGACGACGACTCGTGCGGTGAGCGGATTTTCATCATTCACCAGCCACTTGGCGAAGGTCAGCCGGTTCACTGGTGCGCCGTCAGGGATCGGTGGAAAGACGGCAGGCACGCCTTCGTGGACTTCGTGGCCCTTGTCCAGATAATTGCCACGAAACTGCAGCAGCGTTTTTCGCCGCGCGTCACTGGCCAGTTCGCGCAGTACTGGCAGGGAGGCGTCGGGTTTCGTGCCTTCCTGTTCGGCCTTCAGCTTCTGCAATTCCTGCCGCGCGTCGGCCAGTTCGGGGGCGAGATTGAGCCTGAAATGTTCGGCCAGTTGCGACGCTTCTGCCGGGGCTCTTTCGGCAGCAGGTTTTTCGACGATCACGAGAATGCTTTGAGGCAGACGGGCTCGTTCGATCGCCACTGCGTCGTTGCTGAAGCTCATGCGAAAGTTGCCGAGAATATGATTCGGATACGGCGCATTCTGTTCGATGATCAGCCGCAACGTGGCCGGCTCAGTGGTCACGATCGGGCTGTTCGGCACAAGCACCAGAGCGTGACTGTCTGTGATACTTCCGCCGACTGCCCAGCCGTTGTCTCCTTCTGTCTTTCCGTCAAAGATTTCTTCGGGCGAGAAGCCGGATTGCTGATAATCGGCGATGGCTGTCAGGAACTTGATATCGCGCACATTGCTCGGCGAATAGTCGGCGGACGGATTTGGCGGTTCAACCACCGTTTGTTCCCAGACAACTTCGCGGGCATCGTTGAGCAGCGTGATGCGGAAATTGGCCAGTCGCATATGGATGCCGCCGCCGGTGCGGTTCCAGATTGTCAGGCGTTCGATCGCCGTGTCACTGCCCAGATCGACTTCCCACCACGGATTGTCCGACATGGCGGTATGCGTCACCGATTTGTTTTCGAATGTACCATCCGTATTTCCATCGATTGCATATTCAGGAGGGCCGGCATAATCGGTAGAACTCTGTGTCGCTTTACCTGCCATGGCGGCGTTCGTCCCGGCGGAGAAGACCTGAACCTCGGCGAGCGACAGGATCTTCTGCGGTCCCGGAATCTCAATTCGTACAATCCGTGCGGTCGGGGCGGTCTGACCGGCAGGGACGATCTGAGCTTTCAGTTCTGTGATGGCAAAGTTGCCGCCGCCATGCCCTGCGCCACCGTTTGGCAATGCCGCCAATGGCAGTGTTTCCAGGCGAATCGCCGCGATCCCTTTGTCAGTGCTCTTTGCCGGGTCGATCGGGATTTCCGCAGTATACACGTCCTTCTCGGCAGCCGTCGCGACGAAGATCGTGCCGTCGTCCGCGATGCTGGCTTCACCGGCTGAAGCACGATTCACCAGCGCTGGCTTCATCACGGCCCACGTAGGTTGGGCCTGCACACGCTGCTCCCATTGAAGCTGCGACGCTGTGATTGCGTCGGTCGGGCTGGCGAGGATCTGATTGAGTTCTGCGAGTCGGCTTTCGATGACGGATCGTCGTGCCTTCTGTTCTGGCGTGAAGAACTCGAGCAGCGGCGATTCATCGCCGCGATCGGCATCCTGCGTATTGTTCAGAATCGCAAAGATCTGAAAGTATTCATCCTGCGTCAGTGGGTCGTACTTGTGACTGTGACACTGAGCACACGCGATGGTTGTGCCCATCCAGACGGCCATTGTCGTGTTGACTCGATCAACCACGGCGACGTTGCGAAACTCTTCATCCTGAGTGCCGCCTTCATTATTTGTCATCGTGTTGCGATGAAACGCAGTGGCCATGACCTGGTCGTCGCTTGCATTCGGCAGCATGTCGCCAGCCAGTTGCTCGATCGTAAACTGATCAAACGGCATGTTGGTGTTGATCGCTCGAATGACCCAGTCGCGCCACGGCCAGATTTTGCGCGCAGGATCGTCGGCGTAGCCTGCGGAGTCGGCATAGCGGGCGAGGTCCAGCCACTTGCGTGCCCAGTGTTCACCGAATTCCGGTCGCTGAAACAGATGATCGACGAGTTCCGCGTAGGCGGCTTCATCGATCGCAGAGGACGTGTCGGGCCTCGCACCGGCTTCCAATCGCTGGACCCATGCATCGCATTCGTCAACGGTTGGCGGCAGTCCGATCAGATCCAGAAACAGTCGCCGTACCAGGGCTCGCGCGTCTGCCTGTTCGGTCGGTTTGAGCCCCAGCTCCAGCATTTTGTGCAGGGCAAAACTGTCGATCGCGTTCCTGGACCAGTTGGCAAACGGAGCACCGGCGACCGGAATGTCGGCGCGGATGGGTTTCACGTACGCCCAGTGCCTTGCATACTGACCTCCCTGTTCGACCCAGCGCTGCAAGGTAGTAATTTCTGTTACTGTGAGCGGCTTACTGAATTCGGCAGGGGGCATGCGAACGGATTCGTCGTCGCTCGTGATGCGTGCCACGAGTTCACTTGCGCCGGCGTTGCCTGCGACAATGGCCGCGTGTCCGGATTCCAGAATCTTTGTGGCAACGTCCGGGTCATCCAGTCGCAACCCGGCTTGCCGTTTTGCATCATCCGGACCGTGGCAGGCCAGACAGTGGTTGGAAATGATCGGTCGCACGTCCCGATTGAAATCGATTTTCTGAGCACTGACAGATGTCGCTGAGGCAGCGAAACAGGCCAGCGAGAGCAGGGCGGTTAACGCGAATCGCATGAGTGACATCCAGCGAAAATATTTCAGGGCGGGAATCAGATCGGGGAGGGATTTGTCTGGGATTGCTGGATTGTAACGTACGCATCGTCTCAGATCACGCATGAAACGGTATTCCTGGGGCACTGAAAAACCAA
>JAYTAK010001359.1:0-5553 GCA_043737515.1 Candidatus Kuenenia sp.
GGTCGCCAAAGGCGCTGGACGATGTGATCTGCGCCGGTCAGAATGGAGTTTCCAGTCTGCAACTGGATGTGTTGATGGAAGTCTCCAGAGATATTGAAGAGTTGCTGATGGAACATGGACCCGCGATCGTGACGGCGGCGCGGGGATTTGCGAGCGAGGTCGTCTTCATTCCGGTCACCGCCACCGGACGAAGTCCGATCATGGCGGGATCCGATTCCAATGGTCGGGTCGATCTGCGATTTGATCCCAGTCAGATTTCTCCGCGGTGGGTTGAATTGCCCGTATTCTATGCGTTGCATCGAGCTGGGTTACGAACCGGCAACGTTTCCCTGATTCCTGCTGCGGCACCGGCTGCTGCAGTGCCTGTTCCCGTGCCCGCGAAAAACAATGGCCGAAAGGAGCGGGGATCGTGAATCAGGAAATCGTTTTCACCTCGGCACGTCATGGTCTGCGAACCGGCAGCACGGGGTTCTGCACAGTGCGGAGCACGCGAGGAATGCCGGGCAATCTGGCGCAGTTGCTGGAGCGACTGACCGGCTATTCGCATGTCTTTGACGCATATGGTGAGCAGGCGCATCTGAATCCGGTGAACTTCGCCCATTACATTGCTCGACTAGGTGATCAGAGACTTCATATTCTGGCCCGAATCTCCAATGCTCCGCTCGACTACACAAATCGATCCAACAAACTGGCTCACATTGTTGCCGTGGACAGTAGCAATCTTGAGACCGAATTCTCCGAGGGGCCAGCGGCGGAATCCTTGAAGATCCCGTGGGTCACGGACTGGACCAGCGATACGGAACCGTATGTGCTTGCGGATGAACAGCAGATCGAACTTCCCAGGCTTGATCAGTCAAAGTCCGGCTCCTGCGACGCCTGGAAGGCAGCGACGGGCGATGCCGGCTGGGCCGCCGTGCTGGCATCGTCGGCTGGCGAGACCAGCGACCCCATGCAGGTGATTTTACCTCGGGACGCCGGAAGTCGCGCTGAGACCTGGGCGCTGCAACTGGTTCATGAGGCGCTGTCGCTCATTCCGCCCGCGCGGCGCTGGGACGTCTCATACAGCACATTCTTCGGCGGCAATCTGCCGGTCAGTATCAATTGTCAGTGGCAGTTTATTCTCGACGGGACAGACGCTGCGAAACGGGCTCGCCTGGCCCCTCGCGGCAGAACGATCGATGTTCCGACAATCGCAGCCGGGAAGATCAAAGCACCGCAGCTTCCGCTGACTCCATTCACCGATGTGGCAACTCGCCCGTGGGATGATCCTCAGGAAGATGCGACTGCCAGACGACGGACGCGAGTCAGTCCGGATGCATCAATTCGGGAAACATCCGGTGATGTTCCGCTCGGCGAAAACAGAGACACGGCGATCGACGAGAAACGGGCGATTGTTGGCGATCCCAAACGGACGGCGGCAGTCGTCGGAGTGTCCAATCGACGAAGTCGGCGGGATCGACGCCCGTTTCTATTGCATCCGGCAATTCTGCTGACGATTGGAGTCGTGGTTCTTGTCACGATCGGTCTGGCTGTGAAACAATTCCAGTTCGGGGAAACCGACGCAGCGGCAAGGATTATGGTTGAGGCGAATGAAAAAGCCGCACGCCGCGAACAACAGGACAAGAAACAGGCAGAACGAGATCTGAAGAAGCAACGGGATCTGGAAGCAGAAGTGCGGCGACGGCAAGAGGCTGGAGAAAAGGAGAAACTCCTGGCATCCGCCGATAATGCTTCAAAAAATGTCACCGGACCGAGTGAGACGGTGAGCGGTGAATCTCAGCCAGTCCAGGAAGCCCCATCTGTCGAACCAGCATTGCCTCCGCTGCAGGATGTGCGGGAAAGGGGTAACCGGCTGCAAATAAGAATACCACGTGTCGGCCTGAATTCCGGCCCTGATGGTCCAATCCATCTGGCAAAGATTTATGTGGATTCACTCGACCATTTTACGTTAAAGAAAATCATTGGTGGCCGATCCGTGCTGAAGTCCGGCCTGGATTTTTCGCTGGAACAGCACGACAGCAAAGATTCACCATTCCGGGCCTGGGACGTTATCCGGCGGTCTACGTCAGGCGTGAATCTGGGAGGCAATCCGGATGTCGTGGGCACGTTCCGCCTGGATCTGGATTCCGGGTTGTCGTTTCGCTGGCATAAGGGCAATGAAGGATTTGAGATCATTAACTGCCTGCTGGAAATGGAAGCTGGCGATCCTGACGGAAAACGCGAACAGGTAAAGTGTACGCTTCGTGAAGTGAATCGAGTCAAACCACTTCAGTTCGACCTGACCAAAGCAGGGTTGAGCGAACAATTGGTGAGTCGCAATCAGCTGACGAATACACAGGCATTGGAAATGGCGTGTGAATTCATCAGCTTGCCTGGTCAGGTGACTCGAAAAGGACCGACTGTACTGCGGGTGGGAGATTCGGTTAAATTCCACATTGAATCAGCACAGCACGGAAATTCCCCACGAACGGCAGAGATCTCGGTCATGCTCGTGGAAGCGGAGCTTGATGTTCGAATTGAGATCGAAATGCAACTGGAATTGCTCGATTGGAACCGTGCCACCAAGGAATCGAAGATTCAGACCCCAAAATTTTCGCCCCAGTTGATGGGCAAAGTTTCGGAACAACTCAAGGAAATGAAAAACCGCATTGAAGCAATGCGACAGGACCGTGAAAAGACTCAAAGACTGGCTGACCGAGTGCAAAAGGAGGCCGAGAAAGACCTTGATGAAGAAGGCAAGATCAAAGAACAGTACAAAGTGGAGATTGAGAGTCACCGAAATACCGTTGAGAGTCTCGAGGTGAGCCTTGGACATTGGAATCCCGCGTATACTCAGCTCAAGCAGCAGGCAGATGACGTGAATCAAATGCTGGATGAGATTTCAACGAATGGCCAGTTGCAGTTCTCATTGCGTCTGATGATCCCGGACGCTGGCGCGGATGGAATTGAACTCGTGAAAACAGACGACGGAGTAACAGCAGAGTAAAGTGTGTTTGTCGGAACTTCAGATATGAACATCAACGTCAGCAAACCGCAGTCCGCCAGTTTCTTCGTGCCCGTGGGCATCGGAGTTCTCGTGCAGATGTTCAGCGCGGGACTGCTCACGGCGATCACGGCGTCCGCATTTACCGCGCCAGGGGAACGCAACACGCTTGCGCAGTCATCGGTACCAACTGAGATTGCAGATTCGAGTCCAACGGATGTGGTAACGGATTCGCCGTCGATTCCGATGAATGAATCACCGTTAGCCGCCAGCACAGAACCTGCCGTCACGGCTGAACCGAATGCCGATGCGCCACTGGATACCGGCATCAGCGACCCTGCAGCGAATTCAGGTGCCCAGCCTGCGTCAGTCCCGTCCGAGATTGCAGCCGCGGCCGGCGATCTGCCAGCCGAAGCCCCGCCGGTTGCTCAGGGGAAACCACTGGACGACGTGCGCAATAAGTCACGAGTGCTGCCGATCGCGGGAGAAGGTGTCCCGGAGGATGTTGCCTTGTGTCTGATTCAGGCGCCCGATCCCGTGAACGTAACGCTGGAACTGCTCGGTGGTGAGTACTCCGCGCCTCAGGAACTCAAAGTGCAACTGGATCCGCCTACCCAGGACGAGAAGTCTCGTATCTGGAGCGTCCGGCAGGTGCGCGCGGCAGGATTCGATCGAACGCAGGACGTGGGTGAATTCACGCTCAAGGATCAACAGTTCAGCTTTCGCTGGAAGAAGGATGCGGACAAAGGCAAGCTGCCGTTCTGCCGTCTCAGGATTTCCTCAGATGCTGACACTGAGGTCTGCGATCTCTGGTCTGCCGTCCATCCGCCCGCTTTACGAGTCAGTTTCAGCAATGACCATCAGAAGCTGGCAGCGTTTGTGCCGCCCGGTATTAAACTGCCTCCTGCCGAATTGCTGCAGGTGGAGCTTACGTTTGAAGGATTCCCGGAACATGAACATTCTGGCGATAAGCTGGTGCTGAATGAATCAATCGAGATTGAATTCCCGCAGGAAGAATCGGATCGCAATCTTTTGAAAACTCGACTGACACTCAAGTTGGAAGGTGGTCAACTTGCAGTTCATGCGTCGCACTCCACCAACGTTCCCAAGCCACCATCACGGAGCGACAAAGGCGAAGTCAAATACTCCGAAAAAGAATTGAGTCACAAGGAATTGGAAAAATTTTCCAGGGACGCCGCAGCCACAGCGGCGAAGTATCAAAAAGAACTCAACACGATCGACAAGGATCTTGAAAAATCCCGGACTATCCTCGACAACCTGGATCGTCAGTCGGCAAATAATTTCTCACAGGCTCTGGCAAGTGAACGAGAGATCCGGGAACGCCGGATCAAAGAAGCTGAGGAACAGAAAGCCGTCGTGTCCGATTTGTGCGACACTTTTACCGAAGCCGAAACAGCCATGACGAAGCTCGCAGAACTGTGCGACGATATCGAAAAGAAAGGCCGCATCCATTTTCGGCTGATCCGCTCCGCAGAAGCTCCAGGCTCTGAGATCGTGATCTCATCCAGTGTCGATGCCGCAGCGGAACAAGCCGGGAGAGTTCCGTGATAGACGCGATCCGCAAAGACGACATCCAGGACATCGTCAGCGAAGTTCGCGCCATGCTCGAACTGCGCAATGATCCAACGGAGGCAGAACTCCAACGCCTTTCCCAGAAGTATGTGTCCGTCATCCAGCAGGTCAATTCCATGCTGAAGACGTGTCTGGAGCTGGTGGAGAAGGGACTGAAATCAGAAGCCATCATGCGGGCTGACGAACATAGTCTGCTGGAAATTGTCTCGATCCTCGACTTTCCGGAACAGCAGGTCTGGGTGGACTATCTGCATCAGTTCGGATTCCCGACACCTCCCGCCATCGACCATTTTGCATCACGCCAGATCAATGCTTGCTACGCGCCAGCCCGGCGACTGGAGCCGCTGTATCGTCTGAACCGACGCCACGCACTGGCGAATAGTCCGCTCAGCGTGCGGCTGGCAGTTATGCGGCGGATTCACAAAACAGAAGTCGCCACCGCCAAAGAGGTCGCTGGCCGACAGGTCGAACTGTTCGAAACAGAACGACTCAAAGGCGTGCGTAAAGAACTTGCCGATGCGCAGCAGGCACAGGATCACAAACGGCTGCATCTGCTGTGTGCGGAACTCAGCAGTAAGGACTGGCTGAAAGCTCCGGATACCGGGCTGGTGCGAAGTGCCGTCCGCGCACTGAAACAGGAGGAAGCTCGGCGCGCGCGTCTGCAGATGAAGGGATTGGTGTTAAATCTGCAGGACAAATGGTCGGCGCACGATGTTGCGGGTGGAAGACGAATTCGTGAGACCTGGAACAACTGCCAGGCAAAGGCCCAGCTTCCTGAAGACGATCCCATGCTCGAGCAGACGCGCGCGGCATTCGCATGGCTGCAGGAAATCGATGAAGAAGAATCCCGGAAGCAGAAGTACGACGAACTGGTCGCTCAGCTTCGGGACGGGCTTGATCAGCGTCACCGCAGAGAATCGCTGGAGCTGCTGGAACATGCTCTCGAAGGCTATGACGACGGTGTCCCGGTGTCTCTG
>JAYTAK010001360.1:0-5550 GCA_043737515.1 Candidatus Kuenenia sp.
TCGGTGCCAGCAACATCCTTGTCGCCTCCTCAGAAATCGATAAATCCTCCAGATTACGCTATTATTACTACTTTTGATCCACCTTGGAAGCCCTGCCCTGACAAGGGTGCCAGATTGGCGTTTCTGGCATCCCTTCAGAATGCGTGGCACCACGCTTTCTTTACCGGTGGTGCGCCTGTCGGCGACCATCGGCTAATTTCTGCAATCCTTTCAGGATGAATCGCATTCATGGCGATCAATGTGTGACGCGCACTTAATTTGTCGATGAACCAATTTACCGAAGCAGTAAAGTGTCCAGCATGAGCCTCATCGTTCGCTTTCTTCGATGGCTGACGTCCCTTCTTCCATGGTTGCAACCATCATGGAAAGCGATGATCGTGGATGATTTGCCTGATAAACTCAGTGGAAATACTGTCTATGTCGTTGGCGAGAACCATCACTATTGGCAGGCTGCTATGTCTTGTTCTTGTGCATGCGGGGCAGTGATACAGCTCTGTCTTCTGAAAAACTCATCCCCTTCCTGGGATTGCGACATTCATTCAGACCGCACAGTCACGCTTCACCCATCGGTCTTTCGCCAGACCGGTTGCCGAAGTCACTTCTTTCTCCGAAGAGGACAGGTCATTTGGTGCCACGATGGACCGCGGCGGAGTTGAAAGAAGCTGGCGGATGGAGGAATTTCTTGCCGAATTTTGCCAGCTCCCTAACTGATAGAATGAAAATCGGTCGGGCAGATTTTTCCTTCGGGCCATCAACACCACGATTCACTATCGCTCCATCAACAACACGGATAAAATCCGCCTTTGTTGACGACATGCCTGTTTGGAGCGTTTTCCTTGAATTTTCGAGACCTGCAGAGGCACTTCATTGAGCGGGTGGAGACCGCGAGCAGCAAGCCCGTCATCCTGCAGAGTGATGCGACGATCTCTGGGCATGCAATGATCAAAGTTGCGGCCAGTAATCAGCCAGCTCATCTGCTACTCTACAAGCCTGAACAGGAGTCGGTTCTGCCGTATCTGGTGGCGTACCAGTGCGAGTTTGCACTGAGAACGATTCAGGCGGCCCCTTCCGCGCAATTCGATCTGGCTTCCAAACCCAACATGCAATCTGAAGTCCTTGACCTGATGCAAAGGCACCATCAGGGAAGGAACGAGATTCCAGGTTCTGCGGTCCCGCAACTGGCAAAGCGGTTTGGCGACGGCCTTGGACTTCAATTGCGATCCATGCCCATCACAATGCGAATTGATAAGCAACTGCATGATGCCCACCCTGTACTCACGGAGTTGCAGCACGAGAGCATTGATCGCCAGCTTCAGGAGAACATGGGTGCACTGAGTCCACGAGCCAAAGCACTCGCACCAGAGAAAATCATCAGGCCCAACGCATCGATGAATGCTGCCTTCGCAAAGTTCTTTGCTGGACTCTGGAATGCACCGATGATCTTCGCTCCCTATGTTGCTGCTGGATATGGAGACTCAGGATCGGCACTGCTTGCCTTTAACGAGCAGATTCCGGCTGGATCGGATCATGATCGAGAACTTGTTGACGCCTGGGCAAAACAAACGGGGCTTGACCGCTGGTTCGAAACGAAAGCTCGGTAGATGTCTCAGGAATTCTCTTTCAAACTCGAATTCGAAGACTTCGACCGTTCGCTACTCGGCAACCCTTCACTAGCAGTGGGCTCAGATGAATTCAAGTTGCGGATGGCAGATTTCTTCGCCCAGCAGTTTGCCGGATTCGGCGGTAACGCCCGAGTCATCATGGATGACGTCAGCCGCGTGATCGAAGTCCGCTGGACGAAAGACAAGACGTGGAAAGATCCTCATCAAAAGGCACTTGACCTGCTGAACTCCGGTCAATTCAAACAAGCCCTGCCGATTCTGACGACCCTGTACCACAAAGACCCGACAGATGTAGATACGTTGTATCGGCTGGGTCTGACTTACAGTGAGTTGGGACAGTTTCAACAGGCGATCGAGTTTCTCGAAAAGGCTGTTGAGCGTGCTCCTGATCATGTTCACGCTATCGTGGGGCTTGGTGTCGCCGAGATCGCATCTGGCAATTTTCTGATTGCCGAAGAATGGCTCAGGAAGGCTCTCCAGCTTGATCCCGACAATCGATGGGCGTTGAAGAATCTGGCTGGAACGTTGATGAAGCAACGGCGATTCGAGGATTCGCTGTCTGTCGTCCGGCAGTGTTTGAGTGTCGCTCCTGATGACATTGCTATGATGATTGCCTACGGTGACTGCCTGAATGAACTGGGCCGAGGCAGCGAATCGGAAGTTCATTACCGTTTGGCTATCAAGACCGGGGGATCAGAGTCTCTTGTCGATTTGGCGAAGGCTCGGCTGTCGAAGAAATCCGAAAAGGCGTTTCGTTCATCGGGCGACATTCGCCCCGACGTGGTTGAGTTCATCAAGGATGCACTCGAACGTTTCAAGTCGATGGAAATGATTCAGATCCAGAAGTTCGCTCTTGAGCTTGCCATGTTGGGCAACAAGGGCCTGAATATCAACGACCCAACGAAGATGCACCAGCTTCAAACATGGCCGGGCGAATATACCGGCCTTCAACTGATCTCCATCATGTATGCGGCGTTTCAGCAGTTCGCCCCCGGAACTGATCTTGGAATCGATCTGAGCAGAGAATATCGGATTGCTACTCAGCGTGGGCAGTGATGAATAGACTTCGGGAGCGATCCTGCAACTGCTTCCCGTGAGGACAAAAAGTCGCAACATCCCATGATTCAGATCAGCAAACCAGATTTCCCGATCGGCAAACTATTGGCGACTCCAGGGGCACTTGAGGCGTTAGAAGAAGCCAACGTCGATATCATTGATATCGTTGAACGCCACATCAGTAAAGACTCGGGCGACTTGTCCGACGACGACAAGCGACTCAACGACGAAGCCCTGCACGACGGCTCACGAATTCTGTCCGCCTACATCCTGCCGAAGACCGACGCTAAAATCTGGATCATCACCGAAGCCACCGATGACAGCGGCGCGCGATCGGCCACAACGGCGTTGCTGCCGGAAGAGTATTGATCGCAGGCCTGCAGACTGGTTTCATGGCTTTGTTTGTTTCGCCCCAAACAGCCAGGTGCGAACAAACTCGGACACCTTGATGAGCCGTTCGTCGGAGATTCCGTGTCGGTAGTAATCGCTGATGCCGGAGTCCGCGTGTCCCATTGTCAGCAGAATCGCGGGCTGATCGCCAGCTTCGTCAACAACCGTGCGGTACGTGTGGCGAAAATTCTTGAAGCCACTCAATTCACGGTTCAAAACGGGACCATGTGTCCGAGTTATCGAACTCAAGTAGTGCGGTAGTCGCGACTACCGAAAGCGGGGATAAGGAGCGATTTGCAGGGATATTGTCGAGGCTCACGAAATACGTTTGAGCCTGAAAAAGACGGCATTTTCCTGATGTCCGAAAAATCCGCCTCAAAGTTATGAGTCCGCTGCTCTAACCGATTGAGCTACGGCCCCGGAATGTAAGTGCGACCCTCGAATTCTGCGACGGCCACTGTGGCGACTACCCCGACACGGCGGAATATCCCAGAGTTCGCCAGGATCTGCAAGCAGGCTGTTGTCAGGGGTTGGCAGGTGAGATTCGAACTGACACCGTCCCATGGTTATTGGCACGTTTTGACCACTGGTCGTTGGTCTGCAGCCACAGGATGCCGTCGATTGGCACCCGCAGTTTTTTGTGAGTTCCAATAGGGATGTGACGCGTGGTCTGCGTGCCATCGGCGGAGATGATCGTTCCGATGACTTCTCCCAGAGGTCGGCCATCGACATAGTCAATTGTGATTCCGTCCGGCTCCGAAAACCATGGTTTTGTCGTTTCTTCCACCACATAGCGGCCCTTGCATTCAATGACGATCTCTTGCCCCGTGGTTAACGACAGCCCCGTCGAAGCCCATTGCTGACCGACGCCCAGCACGAATTCAGCGGGCAACTCAATGTCGCCATCTGACTCCTGTGGCTTCAAGGTTGTGAGGCCTGGAAACCGGACATTGGCGGCTTCAGCTTCGTGCAGTCCATCAAGATACAGCGGCCAGATCTGATCCAGTTGCCGCAGCGTATTCTCGGCGACACGCGCAATTGCTTCGTCAAATTGCCGTCGCGTGCGACAGGCGGCCAGGGTCGCGAATTCGGGTTGCAGTTCCGGATGATGATTGATCAGCCAGACCAATGCCCACGCATTGGCGTACTGGGCATCTTCCTGAAACGTCGTGTCCGGCGGATGCAGCACGGTTTGGAGCGGCACGATGCCAGCCAGCTCACCGGTCACCGACGGCTCGTGATTGAAGTGTCGCCGGATTTCTGCAATCCGATGCCAGCCTTCGAATCCCTCGACCGACGCTGGCAGGATTCCGAATTCGCTCTTCGCGACGTCCGCGTGCAGTCGATGAGTCGCGTAGTACTCGGCGATGCCTTCCGTGTACCACAGTGGCGGAATGTCGAACATCCCGTACTCACACATCATGAAGCAGTGGACGAATTCATGCAGCAACAAATGCCGCCGGTAGTAGTCCGCAGTCTGGTTATTCATCCAGAATCGATAACCGAGATGCCGACCATGTCGAATCGGATATTCTTCCGACGGCAGGACACCGGCGCGTTCGAAACGGTCTCGAGCGTCCATCAGAAATCCGGTGACCTGAAATTTCGTGCCGGCAATGTCGGGAGCCAGTTTTCCCAGACGCTGTTCCAGTGTGGCATACAACGCATCCGCCAGTTGCGGCAGATCCGCCACAGATTCCTGCGGCAGATCGGTGACCAGAATCAGATGTTCCGATTCCACGACCCGCAGCCCTTCCGCCAGCAGTTCATCGCGATTCAGCTTTGGTCGATCATCGGGCAAACGAAATCGCTGCTGAGGAATCGAGGAGAATTGCGTTGTGGCTGGAGACGATGATGACGCCGAAAGCGGTTTTTCTACGACGGTCGGTATCTCCGGGACCGCTGATTCTCTTTTGTGGACTTCGTCTTCCGCTTCGATGGCCGTCGCGTTCGATGTATCGGAAATGTCAGAAGCAGAGCGGGGTTGAGGGAAATTGTTATCGCAGCCGTGCTGCGCCGCAAGCAGCGACACACACATGAGCACGGCTGTCCGTTGACGAATCTTAATGCCGTATCGCTGAGTCATGGTAAACAGCTCACTGGCAGGTTCTGACAATGAGAACCTGTTCTATTAGCGTCGGGCGTTATTGTCGGGCGTTGATCGACAGGAATGCGAGTCGGCGGAGCGACGTTGCCTACGAAGCGCAGTCGCTCTGCAACACTATTCCGGCAGCGGCTTGCCTTTGGTCTCCGGCGCGAAAGGCAGAGCCATCAATCCGATCAGGAACACGGAGCACATGGCCACGCCTGCGTATCTCATCCCCATTCCTGCCTGATATCCGTTGGCTTCCGTGAAGACTTTGCTAGTCAGCAACCCCAGCGCGAAGGGCCCTGCCGCAGCGACATACCGACCGACGTTGTAACAAAAGCTGATCCCGGTAGATCGCAGACGAGTCGGGAACAATTCCGGAAAATAGATGGC
>JAYTAK010001361.1:0-5547 GCA_043737515.1 Candidatus Kuenenia sp.
CGGCAGGCTGTGCGTGCGAAGAAGACCGTTCGTCGAGCATCGAACAAGGGTTGTCTGTCGCTGGGGCTTGGTGATTATCTGCAACTGCTGGACTGGACAGGTCGTCAGATTCGCAGCGACAAACGCGGCGCGATGCCTGCGAATCTGGAACCACTGTTCGAGCGTCTTGGGATCTCAACGGAACTGTGGGTTGACTGCGTGTTGAATTTCCGGAAATGGTTCCGTTCGAGTGTCGGTCGTCCGAAGTCTATGGAGGCTGCCGCCGAAACACGCGGCCACAACCGAGCCATCAGCATCAATTCCGCCCGCCGAGCATTCACATAGACCCGTCTTCGAGGCAGCTTCACAAAGCTGCCTCCTTTACGCAAACGTCGATTTTAAGATGGATGGCACCGTGATGGCACGTTCTTTGGCGTCATCACCACCGCCGGACAAGATGCCGTCGTGATTGCCGGAGGCGACTATCACAGCGGCCTGACGGCTGGTCGTGATGGTTTCGTCTACACATTCGGTACAGCCACCGGCACGGTCCTGGCCGATGAGTTTGCCGGAGCTGTGATTTGGGGCGCCGCAGGACAGTTTCTGATCGAAGGTGACAGCGGAGCATTCCTTGCCAATGTCGCCGGGTTCAGTGGTCTCGTGTCGTCATCTGCCGGAAACGCTGGTGTCATCGAAATGGGACAATTCACAGGTACGATCGAAGGCGCCCTTGACGCATGGATCATTGGCGAAGGTTCGTTGGTAGGTGACGTTCGAGGAGGTCAGGACGCGGGAGCAGACCTGTTCGGCAGCATCACCGGCTCGGTTGATGCTGGCCGCGACGCACTGGTCTTTACGTACGCCAGTCTAAATGGTTCTGTTCATGCAGACCGCGATATTCTTCGCGTCTATGCCAAGAACGGGATCGACGGATCGATAGTCGCTGAACGAAACATCGATGGTGGTGAGTATTACTACGATGGCTGGTATGGGTATGCGTCCATTCTGAGTCATGGACATATTGATGCATCAATTGCCGCAACCGGCACAAGCACATGGTCCGGCAACAGCGGCCACATTGGCTCCGTCGTTGCTTGGGGACGAATCGATGGCTCAATCTGGGTGGCTCAGAATATTGATACAGTTCGATCGGCGGATCTCATCGGAGCAGTCATCACGGCACCATCGGTGGGCTCGGTCATCGCCAATGATACGACAGTGCTGACTCAGTATCCGATGCCAACTGTGCCTGCATCTGTATTGCCGGAACTATTGCAGTGGCGCACGGATGTACTGGCGAATTGGCAATCGCAGACCGACGCCGTTCTTCAGTCCGTCGCCAGTGCCAAGGCGGCAGTAGCTCTGGCGGTGACTGACCTTCGTAATCAGTTGTCTCAGGCCAAGGCCGATTTGGAATACGAAGGACAGTTGCTCAGGCAGGACCTGCAACAAGCACGAATCGATGGCCAAACAGACCTCAAAGCGTCGCTGGACCAGTCTCGCTACGCTGCGCTGGAGAATGATAAACAACTCGTCAAGAACTATCTGGAACAACTCGACAGTGCCAACCAACGCCTCCAGCGAATGATCAGTGAAGGCGACAAGGCGTACGCTGCGTCTGTCTCTGAGGCAGAACGCATCGCAAAGACTCTGCAGGAGACAATTGCGGAACTACACGCCTCGTTGACGACGATGAAATCAGAATTTGATCAGGACGCCAGAGCCGCACGCGACTGGGGCGCTCAGATCGGTGAGGCCGCCAAGCAGTTCGCATTGAACCTTATTCCATTTTATGGAATGGCACAAAGGGCAAAGGACCTTACCGCGTTGCTCGAAGAAGGTGGCCACGACTTTGACGACTACTTTAATACCGCATATGTCTACGCCGGAAACCTGTTCCCCGGCATGACGAGCATCCAGGCCGCATGGGACGGTCGTGATCCGTGGACGCTCAAACGACTCTCCACATTTGATCGAATTCTCTCCGGCATCGGCGGCGTCCTTGATGTCGCAGGCGTCGTGCTGGCGGCTGGCCGAGTCTTCAACTTCTTCACCGCCCCGTGTCGAGGCGGCTGGATTTTTGGCGAGTGTTTTGTCGGCGACACCAAAGTCCTTGTCGCCCGATTGCCGCAGGGATCCACTGTCGCGATGGCAGGAGCAGGTGCTGAAAAACCAGACGACATGGCACTGGGAGCCGCCTGTCTGCTGATTGGACTCGGTTGTGCCGTCACCGCCTTCGCGGTCGGCAATCGACCGCTGAACGAACCAAAACAACGCAAACGAAAATGGAACGCCACACTCATCGACAAGGTCTTTTCCGAAGATGATTCGCTGGACCTGCTCGACGACCAATTCGCGGAAGAAACTGCTCTCCGGCGAGCGGGGGATGTCAATCCCCTGATTGATCCCACAGACACCGGGGAAGTAATCAGTGTTCAGTCACCAGAGTTCAGTGAATCGCACTCCTTCAACTCACCCGCCTCCACAGCCACTACACTACTCATCCCCACTGAACACCGAACACGGAAAACGTCCTCGCCCACTCCCACCGAAAACCGAAAACCTCAAACCGAAAACCCTCCATCCCCTCGCCCCTTCCTTTCCCGTGGCCTTGCGGCCATCGCCGTCGTGCTGCTGTCGGTTGGAGGATTTCTCAGTCTGCGAGGCTCCGGACACACTCAACCGCAGCCCCTGATTGCGGCGGTCGAGGCGGATCGCAGCGAATCGACATCTACGCCGCAGTATCTGAGCAAGCGGATTGCCGACATTCAACCGATTGCGGATCGGGTGTTGGCGGACAACCCAGAGACGGAAGGACAGGCTCCATCAGACTTTGGCGAGTTCAATGCCGCTGACTGGCGACTGCTCAAGCTCCTGATTCCAAAGCCAGACGGCGAATGGCTGAAAGTCACGCTGGCCCGCCCGCTGACCTGGATTGAAGAATCAGAGAGGGACGAACACGGCCGACTCTGGCTGGAATTTGAAGAACTCGGCATTGCTAACTGGGCGGACGTTCTCGCGATTGAACCGTGCCCTGCTGCGGCAGTCGGCGAAGGACGTTTGGTTACTGGGAAATTCGAGCATTCATCCGCCGAAGTGATTGATCTGCATGTTGATGGGCTCAGTGACCCCATCAGCACGACCAGCAACCATCCGTTCTGGAGCGAAGATCTGCTCGAATTCGTTCAGGCCGGAGCACTGTCGATCGGCGAACATCTGCGACTGGCAAACGGAGACATTACCACCGTCACCGCAGTATACGCCCGCCCAGGCAAAGTGGCTGTCTTCAACCTCGAAGTTGATGGCGAGCATGTGTACTATGTCAGTGACGCTGGCGTGCTGGTTCATAATTCAGGCAATGGGAAGTACCTCGGTTATAGCGGCCCTCCCGTTCGAATTGTACGCCATCATATATTCAATGTTTTTCGCGGGAACAGTCCCATGTCACAAAAGTATCGGGACTTCTTCGCAAAGCACGGAATAAAAGTCGACAACTTTGCTGTTGATCTCCCGGAAAATTTTCACAAGCGGTGGATTCATTCGGAAGGCCGCAATTGGACAACACGTTGGAAGCAATGGATTGACGCGAATCCGCATGCAACTACAAAGGATGTGTTTCAACAAGCGGGACGGATGATGGATGAATACGGCATCTCTCACCTTCCCATTATTCCCTATTAATAAACAATGCGAGTTGGCATGGACATTTACCCAGATGACGATTTGGTCGAAATCTGCACCAAAATCGTGCAAGAAGGTCGAAGCATAGCCCAGTGGTGCGAGATCGAATCTGACGACATGTTTCAAACCGGCCGATACCACGGAGGATTTGATTCGATTGAGCAGGCATTTTGTTTCAGCGCGTATACGGATGATGGTGAGTTTTGGTTCCAGTTTACTTTGCAGCAAGCGCTTTCAATTAGTGCAGGTGAAATGATCCGAATCTCAGCACGACTTGCGGAAAATTGATCCCGCGCTCAACCCAATACCCACATGCGAAACTATCAGATCGAAACCCGATTATTCCTGCAATTCGTGACGCCTATGAAGATGTCATTCTCGGAAGAGGCATCCCTCGGCTTGATCAATTTGGGCGGCAAAAACTTTTCGGTGCAGGTGAGTTGCGTGGAGTGTCAGGTGGCGGAAGAAACGTTTGGAGTGGTAGCCTGGAATTTGAGGTGCCAGGAACAAAACATCGCATACTGCTTCGCACGGATGGACGCTACGGATTCGTCTTGGGGCACGACTACCAGCGACCGCGACTCTTTCCTTGGCCGTGGTACAGAAATGGGGAACCATGAAAGGAAGCTACCATGACGCAGCAAAGATTTGAGATTCCCTCTGGGACGTTTGCACCACATTTCGAGGATGGCTTAGTTGTCGAGATTGAAGTCTTGGAATCTCCATATTTTTCTGGAGATCATAGCGATCGCGTGCTCCAATGGGTGAAGGAGATCCTGAAAGACCTCCTCAATAATGAGTTAACGGTCGAGGACATCTTGGAAGAAGCGGTACTAATGAAAGCAACAACTT
Organism: Candidatus Kuenenia sp.; assembly: GCA_043737515.1. Taxonomy (GTDB): domain Bacteria; phylum Planctomycetota; class Planctomycetia; order Planctomycetales; family Planctomycetaceae; genus SXXK01. The sequence goes on from JAYTAK010001361.1 coordinate 4,513, forward strand.
CCAGTGGGACAGTAATTGTGAATACCCTCGAGTAGATATTTCCATCGCGTGTGGAGTAACAATCTGTGGCGTGCGGATAATCCCACCACGAAGAACAAATGGACATACAGCCAAATATCGATTTGTATCGTCCTGCAGCCGGACTAACGCGAATCGCAAGAAGTAAATTTTTATTCATTGCTTCTTGAACACCCAAAACTGCCGACTGAAAACTCTATCGCCGTGTCTTCTGAAACCCGACGACCAAGACCGACATGCTCTCGCGTTGCTGGCGGCCTTGCCGTCGTCGCAGCCCTGTGGGAAGGATCCCGGATCCCGGGGACACAGGTTTATACTTGACGGTTTGGGTTGAGTTGGTAGGATGGGCGGAAGGTTGAGTTTTGGGATTGGTTGATCTGCTTGGGAAAGGTGGCTGGTCATGGCACGGTTGGCTCGGGTGGAGGTGTTTGCGGCGGATGAGATTGCGATTGTGCATGTCATGAATCGGACGGTGCGGCGGTGTTTTCTGCTCGGAGATGATGCGTTCAGCGGGAAAAACTTTGACCATCGAAAGGTGTGGCTCGATGAACAGTTGATCCATCAGGCTCGCCACTTCGGGATTGATTTGCTGTGTCAGGCGATTCTCAGCAACCATTTTCACCTGGTCCTGAGGTCGCGACCGGATGTTGTAGCGGAATGGGATGATTCTGAAGTTGCCCGGCGGTGGCTGATGCTTTGTCCTGAACGCCGCGACAAACACGGCAAGCCTGAAGAACCGTCGGAGTTCGAACTTAGCCACATTCGCAAGGACAAGGCGAAGCTGAAAGTAATCCGCAGTCGGCTGAGCGATATTTCATGGTGGGTGCGTTTGCTGAGCCAGAACATTGCTCAACGCGCGAACAAGGAAGACGGCGAGATTGAAAAATTCTGGCAGGCGCGCTATCGGGCAGTTCGGCTTCTGGACGAAACGGCGATTCTGGCGTGTGCGGCGTATGTGGATCTGAATCCGATTCGAGCGGCATTGGCCGAGACGATTGAAGAGAGTGATTTTACGTC
>JAYTAK010001362.1:0-2403 GCA_043737515.1 Candidatus Kuenenia sp.
CGAGTCCGGCGAGTGGAGCGGCGTGAGCCCTCCGGTATCTTGTTTTTGTACCGGCAAGCTGACGCATGCCGCTCACCAATCGTCTCACTCAGGGCCGCACGGAGTCTATGTCACCTCTTCGACGATGGGTTGCGGGTGAAGCCCGCGCTGGGTGGTTGAGGGCTTTCAGAATCCTCAGTTTCACATCAGGACGCCCCTTTCACATACCCAGAATTCCCAACTCGAATAGAAAAAACCTGCCAACGACAGTATTCCCCGCGTTTCAAAGGACTGAGCAGATCGCACCCCTTCCAGCTCGCCCACAGGCATCGCATCACATGGACAATTCACGCGATCGTCAAAATCAGTCTGTTGCTTTTTGGGCTGCGTTCAGCAGAATGCAGCCCTGTCAGGCGGCCCGCCTTGTTTGACGAAAGTTGAATTCTACGCACGGCGCATGCGTTATCACCGCGATGAGTCGAAGCATTTCAGAGTCCTTTGTCGTGCCGGAGTTCCATTCGTGAAAGAGTCTTTGGCGTATCTGATCCATCTCATTCTGCATCTGGATGAGGAATTGTCGGCATTGTCCAATTCGTTGGGCGGGTGGTTGTATGTCATTCTGTTTGCCGTCGTTTTCTGCGAAACCGGATTGATCGTCACGCCGTTTCTTCCGGGCGACTCCCTGCTGTTTGCCGTCGGGGCTCTCGTGGCATTGCCGGAAACGGGGCTCAGCCTGCCGCTGATGTTCGTGCTGCTGACAATCGCTGCCATCATGGGGGACGCGGTGAATTATCGGATCGGCCGAATGATCGGGCCAAGAATTTTCCGCAGCGAAAAGTCCCGGCTGCTCAATAAAGATCACCTGTTGAAAGCGCAGCGGTTCTACGAACGGCATGGAGGAAAGGCCATCTTCCTGGCGCGTTTTGTTCCCATTATCCGCACATTTGCACCATTCGTGGCAGGAGCGGGCAAAATGAACTATTTCCGATTCTGGATGTTCAATGTCAGCGGAGCCATCGTCTGGGTCGGCCTGTTTCTGACCGGCGGCTATTTGTTTGGAAATCTTCCGATCGTAAAAAAATATTTTTCACTCGTCATGCTTGGCATCATTTTCGTTTCCGTCCTTCCCATTGCCTTTGAATGGTATCGCGACAGAAAACAGGCAAAGACAGCGAACGCATCCGACTCCTCCATTGTCTGAAAACGCTCCACCTGAAAGAACACCACCCGGAACTGCGCCATCAAAGCCCTGACGGGCTGCCTGCCCAAAAAAATCCGATAAACTCCCGCTGCAGAAGAATGAAGGTCTCAACGTGCGATGGTGTGGGCTCACCGGGAGGCTGTGACCTGGCAGCGGCTGTGGACGAGATGATCGGTTCTTTGCGGCGACTGCACAGCAACGTGATGCGATCCTGCAATTTGGCAACCACTGCCTTGCGTTCCGAGGCATCGTTCAGCGGCTCGCCCACGACCGCAGCGGCCACGTTGTCACGCAGATCTTTGGCATCGTGATAAATTCCACACAACTGATCCAGGAACTCCGCGTACTCCGTTTCGTCAGGATTCTGCAGCACCAGCTTGATGGCTTTGCGAAGCAGATGAGCCCAGGACAACTGGTGTTTTCGTGCGACACACCGACCCAGTAGTGCAGAAAGCCCAGGATCAGAATCACTTCCATTCCGAACTCGCTGCGTAAGACTTGCCAGCCGACTTACTGCGTCCAGTCTTCAAACCGAAGACCAGGAACCTTTGAATAATCGATGATGTTGCGAGTCAACAGCAGTGCGTTTTCACACAGACACGACGCTGCAATCTTCAAGTCCATGGTGCCGATGCGGATCTTCTGTCGCCGCAGTTCATTGAATTTCTCCGCCGCGTTCTGGGGAAAATTCATCAACGGAACAGAGCAGTAAAGTTGCAGATGCTTTCGGAGCCGCGAATACGCATCAACCTGTTTGATGACATCCGGAGTTTTTGCGAGCAAGCCCATCCAGCCGCGCATCTGCTCCTCATAGCTGATGATCGACACAACAATCTTCCGATCAGGCGTCTCAGCGAGTCGATTCCGCAAAACAGCGGACTCCTGACTGCCCCATTCAAGGCAGCTCAAATGGTCTGTGTCCAGCACGATCATTCGTCCAAATCCTCAGGCTGATCTGCCTTGCGAATTTCCGCCCCAAGTTTCATGGCTGCAGCATACACCGGATCGTCCTTGAAGGCTCCCGCCACGCATTCCCACCACGGCTGAGCGTTCGTGTCAGGCCGAGAATTGCTTTCAAGTTGACGAACCTTCTGTTCGAGTTGCATGATTCGATCTTCAACACTACCCGACGACATGTTCTTGCTCCTGTTGATGAGACACGTGTTTCGCCATTATCGGAGAATTCAATCTCGCGCGGCAAGCCGAAAAGTTCAAAGCCAGCC
>JAYTAK010001363.1:0-2401 GCA_043737515.1 Candidatus Kuenenia sp.
ACGTTTTCCACCAGATGCTGCAGCACCTGACGAATGTCGTCAAAACTATTCGCCGGATACTCGGAACTCCAGGCGGCAGCAACCGGATTGGATTCAGGCAGCGGATCAATCGATTCGTCAGTCAGCGAAAGCAACTGATGAACTCGTTCTACGGCCACCGCCGACAGTCTCGACGGCAGATCTTCACGAGGCAGCGAGAAGAGTTGTCCGATCGACCGAATCCCCAGATGTGCCAGGATCTGCAGGTCCTTGAGCGGCAAACGGGAGGCAGCAATCGGCAGGGTCGACAATTCCTGCTGCTGCATGTCCGGCGGAACAATCTGAATCGGCAGGTCGTAGATCCCGGCAGTGTCGGTGGCACGCGATGATGTGCGCCGCGACGCACTGGAAGCAGGCATCCGCGAATTGCGAGGGACTTCCGGACGAGCGTGTTCTGTATGAGTCAGCGCCCAGACGGCAGCGATCGTATCCGCGATGGCAATCCGTGCGGTCCAGCCAGCCAGTTTCAGATCCCGCAGCAGGAACTCGGCCAATGCCGCTTCGCCCCCGAAAAGCGGACCGCAGCCTGTGATGTCCAGGATCAGACTGTCGGGCAGCGGCATGGAATCCATTCCGACGACCGGTGCATAGCGGCGTGTGGTTTCGGCCGCCTTTGCCAGGTCGTTGCGATCAGACACGGGCATCCATTCGTGGAACGATACAATCGGAGTCGTGGCCACGTTGGCTGCCCGAGGTGCAGAGGAATTCTGAGCTGTGGGGCGCGTGCTGTTCTGTGTCGATCGGCGATGCACGGGCCTGGAATTCACGGGCAGTGGTTGCGCCATGCTGCGTGCTTCGGCCAGTGGCATGCCGGGTCGCACACCAGCCATCCATGCGTCCCGCGAGACGGCGACGACAGCGGGGCCGGTACTCGCCGATGGAAACACGGCTCGCAGATATCGTAGATCCGCATCGACATCGGACGCCGTGCGCGGTGCGTTCCGATCGGTACTGCCGGGGGCGGCCGTATGCAGCGCCAGCGATGCCGGACATTCGCCTTCAGAACGCAGGCGCTGCTGCAGGCTTTGAATCGGCCAGTTCGGAAATCGAATGCACAGCACCCGTTTCATGATCGACTTCCAGTTGAGCGTGTCCCGTATGTTGCAGTCCATGACGCGAACGCAGCAGTTGAACTTTCAGGCGACGACGTCCAATGTGACCTGCCAATCCGGGCTGAGCGGTCGTGACGTGCAGCCTCAGATCCGCAAACGAAGGCTGATGCAGGATACTGGCTGGGCGTACGAGTACCATTGTGACGCCGCTGCGTTCGACTGCAAGCTGCAGCCGCCGCATGACGGCCGATGATGCCAGTTCCAGAAACGTCAGCACGACGCGGACACCCGGACAGCGCGCCGTCTGCTCCAGCGCCCAGAGTGCATCGCTGTGTGTCGCTGATGCCTGACGCACGAAGCGGCTGTGGCTGGTCGTCGATGGTACAGAGGCGGCACGAGTCGGGCGAATCAGCAACATCCGGGACAATGGGATGCCATGACAGCGTGCGGCATCGGCGTGGAAGTCGTGACGTTCATCAACGATCGCCAGGCAACCAGGCAGGGCCAACATTGGCGCGATCGATTTCAGGGCAATCGACGCGGCATGCAGACCGATGTCGTCAGAAACCCATTCAATGAGCGACCCAGTGGGAAGGCCACCGTGCGGAAGTATTCTGTCTACAGACGTCAGGCCGGTGGGAATAATCTGCTGAGAAGTCTGTGTCTGCCGGGTCGCCAGCAACTGCCGCTGCAGCGATTGAATCGCTTTTGTCCTGACTGCTGCCGCTGACATGGAAACGCGCCCGCTTTGATGTCAGCACGGGACGCAGTGACGCGACGTGCGACTGAATTCAAATGACGGTTTCCCTACCCGGCGTCTTCGTCAACGTGAGAAAAGGAGTCAGGAACCAATAGCCCAATGGCCCGATGGGTGCTTCGCACTATTGGTTCCTGACCCTTTTTCTCGACCTTAAACAATCGAAGACAGGAAAAGCGTCTGTCATACCGTTCATCGGCGAGCAGACGGTGTGAGTTTTAAGAAAGTTGCCGTTAACTGTCAATAGTTCCGGACTGCGCCGGGCACACCTGAGCGCGCAACGAAAACGGCTGGTAGTCAGAGACCACCAGCCGCCGGAAGATTCTCCGAAGAAGTCAAAAGACTACTTCTTCTTTGCAGCCTTCTTTGCAGCCTTTTTGGCGACTGGCTTTGCAACTGTTGCTTTCTTCGCGGCCTTCTTTGCAGCTTTCTTTGCCACAGTACGTTCCTCCATACAAAGTTGAACTTGAGTGGCCGCCCTGCCAAAGCTTACCGGGCTTAAAAACAAACAGGACCACCACAGACCAAAAACATCAGATCATCAAGGTCCCAT
>JAYTAK010001364.1:0-5541 GCA_043737515.1 Candidatus Kuenenia sp.
GATGAAAGAAGTCGAGTATGGGATCGGTGATTCATTCATGCACAGACCGTATTCGGTTGCGGGCGAATCCCGCGCCAAGATGCATGTTTCTGTCACCTAAGTTTGTGCCGCAGCCGCCCCACCTTCGGTCAAGAGCAAGCTGATAGACTTCGCGGCACAACAAGAATTCAGCCGTTAGTAGTACAAGGGAAGTTTAATAACGGAACCCAAGTGGCATTCTCGCTCTTAATTGCAGTCCAGATTCCCAACAACGAAGCGGGCCATTGTTCGAAAAACGCAGCCGAATCGTCTACCATTCTTCAGGTATGGTCTTTTCGTCCAGATAAACCTCGGGGAATGCTCGCGTGGAATCCAGTTTCAGGCAACTTGTGCTGATCGCGTGGACGCTGATTCTGGCTTCGGCCAATGTTCCGGCGACCGATGGTTCATTCAGCAGCGTGACACCGGTGCCAGCCGAGTACGCGGCGGGGTTTGACAGTATCACGGAATCTGATTCTGAACAGATTCTGCGGCATCTGGTCGAAGGCGAGATGGCCGGACGCGGAACCGGACAGGAAGGATTCATTAAAGCGGCAAAATGGTTTGCTTCACAACTGGAGGCCAGCGGTTTTCAGCCCGCAGGCGAGAACGGTTCGTGGTTCCAGAATGTGCCATTCATCAAACTGCTTGTGCATGCAGACGCCTGCGGTGTGAAGGTCAACGGTGAGGACTGCATTGCGGGCAACTCTTACGGCATCAGTTCTTTTGCCGGGACATTCGAGAACTCAATCCCGGTCACGTTCGCGACGCTCACAAATTCACCACCGGAGATTGCTGACGGTCAGTATGCCGGACGATTGCTGGTCGTTCAGGCGGGGCGCCGCTTCGGTGCCGAAGATCCATTTGTTTTGAAAGCAAAACCGGCCTGCCTGCTGGTCGTGGCGGATGATGGCAGAGTTCGAAACGAAGCCGTCAATCAGTCAGAACAAACTCCGAGTGCAATCCCGGTCGCCCTGATCACGCGTACTGCGGCGAATTCACTGGCGGCGAAATGCGGCGCGGCGGTCGATTTTTTTGGTGCCGAAGTTCCGACAGGGAATTTGATTCTCGATTCATCACAGATCGCTGAATGCAGGCTTTCGATCGAACGAGACGCGATCGATGTGCCCAATGTCGTGGGCTGGTATCCGGGCAGCGACGAAGCCGTGCGGCACGAACACATTTGTATCGGAGCCCATCTGGATCATCTCGGCGAACAGCGCGGCGAACTCTATCCGGGAGCCGACGACAATGGGTCCGGTTCGACCTCGCTGCTGCAGATCGCCAAAGCCATCCACACGAGTCCGCTGAAACCAAAACGCAGCGTCCTGATGATTGCGTTCTGCGCGGAAGAACGCGGACTGCTGGGATCAAAGCACTATGCGAGCAATCCGCTGCGCCCATTAAGCGACATGATCTGCATGTTGAATATCGACATGATCGGGCGCAATGAAGAATCCGCCTCGGAGCCGGCAACTGACAACCTCAACACGATTCATCTGGTGGGCAGTAAAGACCATTCGCTGCAACTGCATCAGTTGGTGGAGAAGGCAAATGAATCCGTGGGCTTTGTGTTCGAATACGACGAAGAAGAACGTGTCGATGGACGCAGCGACCATGCTTCGTTTTCTGAGAAGGGAATCCCGGTGACGTTTCTGTTTGGCGGATTCAGTCCACACTATCATAAGCCGACCGACACGATGGATGGCATTAACTTTGCGAAAATCGCCAACGCCGCACGCCTCAATTATCTGGTGCTGATGATGACGTCGGAACACGGTAGATTTCAACTGGATGCAAAACCGTGAGCGAATCAGAAAAGCCGTCGAATGGCGTGAACCAAAGGCGAGCGGGGGATGTAAATCCCCTGATTTGTTGCGATTGCTGGCAAAATCCGGGCACTTACGTACCCGGCTCGCGGTTGGAATTCGTTAAGTTCACGCCATTGAAGCAGCCGTCGGTTTCTGCTCGAAGCCATGTTCAACGAAATTTGAATTATTAAACGAAAGATTGTTATGAGTCGATCTCTGGGAAATGTGATGGCGGATTCTCTGGAACTGTGCCTTGGTTACGCGGAGCGTCTGTTGAAAGACGTGAAACCGGAACAGTTCGGTCGGTTTGCAGTCGCCAATGGACAGGTGATTGAATCCAATCATCCGGCGTTCGTTTACGGACATCTGTGCCTGTACGGGCCGCGAATTTTGAGCCAGTTAGGTCAGCCGGGGCCGGTGGCACCGGAAGGCTTTGACGCGGTATTCTCGAAAGATGCCAAGTGCGTCGATGATCCCAATGGAACGGTTTATCCCGCGATGGCCGCAGTGACACAGGCGTTTTTCGATGGCTACAAAGCCGCCTTGCCCGTGCTGCGGTCGTTGCCGGATGAGGCCTTTCAGGCCGTGAACCCGCTGGGTGGTCGCATGACAGATCTGTTTCCGACGCTGGGTTCACTGCAGACATTTTACTGCGGTGGCCACATGATGATGCATCTGGGACAAGTCAGCGCCTGGCGCCGCATGATGAATTTGGGTGCTGCGTAGTACTGTGCAATTCATGAATTGACAAGGTTGATTCTGCGAGCGTTCTTAATGTGTCGCGCTGCGAACCTGGGACGTACTCTGTTCAATGGCCTGCAGAATACCGTCCCATGTGTAGGCGGTCGCTTCCACAGATACTGTCAGTCCGGATTCGCGGGCGGCGGCGGAAGTGACAGGACTGATCGTCGCGATGCGTGTTTGCAGCTCGGATGCTTTAATGCCCGCCGCCTGCAACAATTGCCCGAAGCGGCGGGCGATTGAGGGGCTGCTGAGTCCGATCCAGTCCAGCGTGCCTGCCTTCAAGCGGCGCTCGACTTCAGGGCTGAGTGTTTCCACGTCGCGATTTTCATACACCACAAGTTGCGCGAATAAGGCTCCCACATCCGTCAGCATTCGTGGCAGCACATCACGCCCGCGGCTGGCACGGACCCAGAGCACGGTTTTTCCCCGGACTTGTTTTTCAAGTGTCGTGGCAAGGGATTCCGCGCGGTATTCGGAAGGCATCACATCCGCTTCTATACCGAAGTCCCGCAGCCTGTCGGCGGTACTTGGACCAATCGCGGCGATCCTTGCATTTCCCATTGAGCGCGTGTCCAGTTTTGCCGCGTGCAGATGTCGAAAGAATTCCGACACACCGTTGACGCTGGTAAAAACCAGCCAGTGAAATCGCCCTAACTGACGCACAACGCGGGCAATCTCCGCCTGATGATGCTTGTTGACCGGACCCACTTCGATCATCGGCATCAGGACAGGTTCACCTCCCTTGCGGACGATCTGATGTGCCACATCTTCCGCCTGTTCCTCAGGACGAGTCACGCCGATCGACACACCAAACAACGGCAGATTCTCGAACCATGACAACTGAGCCCGCTGCCTGACGCACTCGCCGATCACAATCAATGACGGCGGTTTAAGACTGCGGGTCGCCGCCAGCCCGGGCAGCGATTCCAGTGTTCCTTCGACGACTTGCTGACTAGGCAGCGAAACCTGGCAGACGACGGCCGCTGGCACAGTTCCCGGCATCCCGGCGACTTGCAGTTGCTCGCAGATTTCCCTGAGTCGGCTCAATCCCATGTAGAACACCAGCGTGCCGGGAAAGGCTGCGAGTGCATGGTAGTTGAGGCGACTTTCTGCGCGACCGGGATCTTCATGACCCGTTACAAAAGCGACGGAGGAGGAAATCTCACGGTGTGTGAATGAGAATCCGGCGTATTCACCGGCACCCGTGGCGGCAGTGACACCCGGAATGACTTCAAACGGGATTCCAGCATCATGGAGGGCCGCGGCCTCTTCGCTGCCGCGTCCAAAAATGTACGGATCGCCGCCCTTCAAACGCACCACGGTGCGACCAGCCTTCGCTTCGAGGATCAGACGGGCGTTGATGTCTGCCTGGGCGACAATGGCAACGTCATTCCGCCGAGCCCGCGCAGTGCGTTCGCAGATGCCCTTGGTCAAACGCAGCAACAGTGGATTCACCAGTCCGTCGTAAAGCACAAGGTCCGCCTGCGCGAGACATTCGGCACCGCGAACCGTAATCAGTCCCGGATCGCCCGGCCCTGCACCGACGAGAAACACTTTCCCCATGACTGTGGTTGAACCTGATGACATGACTCAGTCTTGCGCTGACATATGAACGCCGTTTGTGTGAATCGCAGCCACAGTGTAGCCGTTCTTCGCTGCGACGGAAATTCCGGGCAGCCTGAGTCTTCCTGTTGTCGCGAATATACCGGTCAGTGTGGCGAGGGAAAACGATCCGTGGGGACCGGCAGATTCTGCAGGTCTCCGCGTCAATGCGGCGGGAATTGCCTCCGATATAAGGAGTGGATTCAATTCGGTTCCCTCCGCAGGCTGACAAACATGACTCAGACAACTCGACAGAAGCGATCACCTGTTTCTTCTTCAAGGCTCCAGACCCCTCTGGAAACTTATCTCAGGGAAATCAATGAGACCGCACTTCTGACCGCAAACGACGAGAAGGAACTCTCCAACCGCATTTCTGCCGGCGACGGTGCCGCTCGTGACCGCATGGTCCGTGCGAACCTGCGACTGGTCGTGAACATTGCCCGAGGATACTCCGGAAAGGGGCTGCCGCTGCAGGACCTGATCGAAGAGGGCAACCTGGGTCTGCTTCGCGCGGTCGAAGGCTTCGATCCGAACATGAATACGCGCTTCAGCACGTATGCCAGCTACTGGATCAAGCAGTCCATCAAACGGGCGCTGGTGAATTCCGCCAAGACGATTCGCATCCCCGCGTACATGGTGGAATTGCTGTCCAAGTGGCGACGTGCAACGGCAAAGCTGACAGAAGAACTCAACTGCACTCCGACCGCTGAAGACATCGCAAAAGAACTCGGGATTCCGAAGAAGAAACTGCGGATCGTGAAGAAAGCGATTACGCTGTACAACGCTTCGCCGCAGTCAGAGCAGGAAGAATCCGGCATGACGCTCGGCGATATCATTCCAGACGATCGTGTGCGCGATCCGGAAGATGAACTCATCAACAACGACAATCTGACACATGTCTCCCGACTCCTGGATGAAATGGATCCTCGTGAAGCCACGATTCTGCGGATGCGATTTGGTCTGGATGATCGTGAACCACTGACGCTGAAAGAAATCGGCGAATCGCTTGGGCTGACTCGCGAACGCGTGCGTCAGATTGAAAGCGAAGCGCTCCGCAGACTGTATCGCAGCCTCAGTGGCGATGCGTAGAGAAGACAATTGACTCATTTCGCAGAACCTCGTTTGAGGGCTTCAGTTTTCTGTTTTCAGACAATCCTGAATCGAGGCGACGATTGTCGACTGGTGGATGGTGGTTGTCTGGCGAGCGAAGCAATGTAGCCGCCTCGCTCCGCCGAGACGAGCCTGGCCCCGTTTGACACATCGGCGGTGGGCATTCAGTTCCACTTCTGTTTCTGGATCATTGACGTATTTCATCCAGCCGCGAGGACAAGGCAACGGCCATGCGACCAGACATTTCTGTTGCTCC
>JAYTAK010001365.1:0-2401 GCA_043737515.1 Candidatus Kuenenia sp.
GGAAGCCGACCTCCAAAGTACAGACCCGTACGTCCGAGATCGTGCTCAACGCTACCTGCGGCTGGAAATGCAGTTGCTCAAACTACGCGCCAATCAGGCTGCGGCCGCAGAACATCCCGCCCCGAATACAGAACATCTCGCGCCGACCGCAGAACATCCCGCCCCGATTGCAGAACATCACGTTCCCGAATCGGTCGCCGAACACTTGCCTGAGCCTTCCAGCGTCGTCACGACTCCGACCGATCCAGAACATCATGAATCTCCGGACGAGCATTCTGCCGATCATTCTCCGGTACACGAGTCGGCCACGGCTGATCCGCAGGAGGATGCTCATGCACAGCCATCGCCACCGTTGATCATGGAGAATGTCGTGGTGGACGGGCCGATCGACCGGCTGGGTCTCGCGAACAATCTGTTTGCCACCGGCGAATATCCGATGGCGCTGGAAATGTACCAGGAAACCTCAAAATCAGAGCTGACGGCTCAGCAGCACTTTTGGGTGGAGTATCAGACGGCGAATTGCCTGAGGAGATTGGGCAAGCCGGCTGAAGCCTCGCAACGCTATCGGAAACTGTCCGATCACCCGGAAGCCGGCTGGCTCAGCCAGCAGGCGCGATGGTGGGTCGAGACGCTGGAAAAAATCCACATCCTGGAGAAGACACTCGCGGACAATGCGTTCGATCATCATCGGACAATCGTGGAAGAAGTGGAGCACGCAGCCCCGCACGTTGAAAATTCCCCCGCTCCACCGACGACCAGTCCGTCCCCACACAAGGAAGCCACGCAGGATGCACACGCCCACTAGCCAGAATCGACTGACAGGCTTGAATCCGGAGTCAACCACCGAACAGGGATTATTGGCCTGCATTCAGGATCAGAGCACCGTATTCGACGGTGCTGTGCAATTGATCGAGAGACTTGAACAGGCAGCAAACAAAAGAGAACTCGGTGACCCCGATTCCGTCGCTCAGTTGCAGAAGTCGCTCAATCAGGTCGTTTCAGCGCAGCAAAAGGTATCAACGGCCTATGCACTGTTCAAAGCAACGAAGAAAGATCCGTCCTCAATCCTGCGAGGCTCTCTCGCACGGCACGAGACCAAACTGAAGACGCTCGTGGAACGCATCAATGCATTGCAGGACATCTTTGAAACCATTCGCAACGATATGTCGCCACTGCTCGACAACGACATTCGCCGACGATCAATGCACTCCGCTTATCAGAAGTCACTGAAATCAGTTTGACTTAAAACTGGTAACTGCCAACTCGTAACTGCCAACTGCCAACTCTAAACTGTCTGCTCATGCTTATTTTTGAATCATTGTCCATGCGAACAGTTCTTGCCAAAGCCCGGCGATTTGCGCGGTCTTCGGGGACCGTGCTGATCACTGGCGAAAGTGGCACGGGCAAAGAACTGCTCGCACAGTATCTGCACGAACACAGTACGCGTTCTGGTCGCCCCTGTGTCCGCGTCAATTGTGCGGCGTTTCACGACGGGCTGGCTGAAAGTGAATTGTTCGGACACGAGCAGGGAGCCTTCACCGGAGCATCCCGGCGTCACGACGGCTTTTTGCACGCAGCAGGTGATGGCACATTGTTTCTTGATGAAATCGGGGAACTACCTCTGCCGACTCAGGCGAAGCTGCTCCGCGTGCTGGAAGAAGGAGAATACCTTCGAGTCGGGAGTACCGACGTGCAGCGCGTCAACGCCCGGATTGTTGCCGCCACAAATCGCGACCTCATCAAGGAAGTAGCGGAAAAGCGATTTCGTGACGATCTGTACCATCGCCTCGACGTGCTGTCATTGCGCCTGGCTCCGCTCCGCGAACGACCGGAAGACATTCCAATCCTTGTGCAGCACTTTATCAACCAGTTTGGAATGGAGAACGAAACGCCGGTAATTGACGTCTCCGATGCCGTCCTGCGCCAACTGACGTCGTTTCACTGGCCCGGCAATGTGCGCCAATTACGCAATGCCATTCATCGAGCCTGTGTCGAAGCCGAATCATCGACGATTCAGACGCTCGATCTCGGATGTTCCGACGCTGCTGTTGCTGGGCATGAAGCATTGCCGACAGAGTTCCTGACGCTGCCACTGGACGAGATCGAGCGGATGATCATCTTGTCCCGAATTCAGCGTTTCCGTGGCAACAAAACCGAAGCCGCCGCCGAACTCGGCGTCACGGCCCGAACGCTCCGGAACAAGCTGGCGCGCTGGCAGGACCTCAACAAAGCTGGATGAATCGGCAGTCGAACGTTCGCCGAAATCGTTGTCTGAACTTGCTGACCCTACCGGATTCTATGTGCGTGATTTATGGGAACGTCATTCGTTTAACGGCAATACCGTTCAACGAAGCGTAAACCCATTGTGTGTCAGTGGTTATGGACTGTCAAAAAACGTGTT
>JAYTAK010001366.1:0-5537 GCA_043737515.1 Candidatus Kuenenia sp.
ATCCAGTTTCAGGATTTTGACATCCACCTGTTGCCCTTCGGTCAGCACGTCCTTCGGATGATTGATCCGCGTCCAACTGATTTCGCCGATATGGAGGAAGCCATCGACCGGCCCGATATTGACAAACGCGCCGTAATCCTTGAGCGTCTTTACGGTGCCGCTGTGATCCTGACCCACCTCGACTTTAGCCCAGAATTCCCCTTCGCCCTCCGCTCGTTCCGCCTGCAGCAACGCGCGACGACTGACAACGAGGTTGCGTTTCTTGGCATTCACTTCCGTGATCTGCACGGTGAGTTTCTGACCAATGAAGCTTTCCAGGTTGCCGGCAAAGCCCAGTTCCACCTGACTGGCAGGCAGGAACGCGCGCAGATTGCTGACCATGACCTGCAGTCCGCCCTTATTGACGGCTGAGACGTGGCAATCGACAACCTGACCGACAGCCAATGAGTCCCAGTTGCCGCCCGCCCGATGTCGCGCGCGAGGAATGCGACCTTTGATCAGTCCATCCGCGTCTTTGGCATCGATGATCACATCCAGTTGGTCGCCGACGTTGGGATGCTTGTCATTCGGGAACTGCGTGAGAGACAGCACAACGTTATGTCGCAGTCCTGCATCCAGAAAAACTTCGCCGCCGTGAATGGCCTGAACAGTGCCGCGAACCTTTGTGCCCTGCACGACCGTTTTCGTATCGCCGTCGTCATCGGTTTCACCACCGGGAACAATGACAGCTTCCGGCATGGCTCCGGCATTGTCAGAAAGTGCAGCGGAGATTTCTGCCTCCACGGATGCATCGAGCGCGTCGGCGGTCGGGATCTCAACGGCAGCAGGCTTTGAGCCCTGCCCCTGTCGCTGAGTCACATGTTCCGGTTGCTGCGGCTGGGGTTCGGAAGCCGAGGCCATCTTCTCACGCACGCGCGTGATGGCACCGCCTTCTGCCAACATCGCAGCTTCCGCCTGAGCCAGGATTCCTGATTCCGGCGGCTGTGCAGCATCGACAGGTGGCTGTTGAGCTTCTGTTGGTTGCTGTGATGCAGCCACCGGCGCAGTTGTTTCGCTGGCCACCGGCGATGGCATCGCATCAGGCGAAGATCCTGTCTCCGATGCAGGAATGACTGGCGCGGCAGAAGCAGCGTCAGTAGTCACTGCGGGGACATGGGGCTCAGGTTGCTGTGGATCCGTTGTCATCTCATCTGGTCCTGTCAGAGCCGGTCGCACGGGAACAATGTCTCAGCCGCGACCAATCGGAAATCCTCAGAAGCCCGTCTGACTTCGAACACCGAGGACAAATTCACACAATTTACTTTTCCAGAACGCACGTCTCCGGAGAGTCGAACGGGCAACTCATGCATCAATGACGCACGGATTTCCCAGTCCGTTCCTGCGAAGGATATCCAAACGCAGACGGCTTCGCCAAGCGAGTGGGCTCCTGTGCTGCACATTTCGCCGTCGCTTTATGGTCGAAATTCGAAACAATTGCCACCTGCAGCCCTGTTCCAGGCTCTGCAAACTGCAATTGACCGGCTTTTCGATCACGAAGACAATGTTGTCGGTCGTGATTTTTCGTTCCTCAATTTCAGGTAGGCCGGACTTGGCTGACATGGAAGTCAGATCCATCAGTTTGCGTGCTGCACTTGGTGCCGCGAGTTTTGTCGGCACGGGTGACGTTGTCGCATCGCAGTTCTGCTGCGACAGTCGCCAGGTTCAGCCGGGCGACGTCTTCGTGGCACTGCGCGGATCAAGAATGGACGGGCATCGGCATGTGCAGGCAGCGATCGGCTGTGGCGCAGTGGCGGTGATTGTCGAGCGACCGTCGTCACAAATCAGCGTGCCGCAGTGTGTCGTGGCAGACACCAGCGCGGCGTTCGCGAAAATCTGCATGGAACGACTCGGATCGCCTCAGCGATCGATGAATGTCACCGGTGTCACCGGAACAAATGGCAAGACCACCACGACCTGGCTTCTGCGTTCGATTCTGCAAACTGCCGGACGACCAACTGGCCTGCTGGGCACACTGGAATACTTCGACGGTCGCACTGCCGCACCAGCGTCACTCACAACTCCGGATTCTGATCAGCTTGCGAAATACATGGCGCAGATGGTACGCAATCGTGTCACGGACTGTGTCATGGAAATCAGCAGCCATGCACTGCATCAGCAGCGCTGCGCCGGGATCAGGCTGGCCGCAGCGGCCATCACGAATATCACCCAGGATCATTTCGACTATCACGGAGATGCAGAACGCTACCGTGCGGCGAAACTTCGAATCGTCTCGCTTCTGGCGTGCGGTAAGCCTGTCCTTTTGGGCATCGACGACGCAGGCTGTCTCGCAATTCATGAACAACTGGCGACAGATCACAACGTCATCACATTTGGATTTTCGTCGCATGCCAGTGTACGTGTCGAAACGCTTTCACATTCACCGCACGGACAGACCCTGCGCCTCCTGCTGCACGGTTCATCTGTCGAGATTCGCACGGCGCTGGTCGGTCGGCACAATGCGCTGAATCTGTTAGCTGCGGCCGCTCTGGCGGAACAAGCCGGTGTCGCTGCCGACGAAATCCGCGACGGGCTGGAACGTGTGGCCCATGTGCCGGGTCGGATGGAACGTATTGATGTCGGTCAGCCGTTTGCAGTGTTCGTGGATTATGCTCACACCCCGGATGGAATTGCAAATTGCGTGGCGACCGCAAGAACCATGACGACCGGCAAAGTCATTCTGGCATTCGGTGCCGGAGGCGATCGGGACCGCGATAAACGCCCGTTAATGGCCCTGGCCGCAAAGGACGCAGATGCCGTCGTTGTAACGTCCGACAACCCACGATCGGAAGTGCCCGATCAGATCGTCGCCGATATCGTCGGTGGTTTTGAGTCGCTTGATCGAGTGCTGACGGTTGTTGATCGCCAGCAGGGGATCCGTGAAGCCCTGCGTCTGGCTCAGGCAGGCGATGTCGTCGTCATCGCAGGCCGCGGACACGAAAAGACACAGCACATCAGAGATCGACGCATCAGTTTTGATGACCGGCGTGTCACGCGCCGACTCCTGCTGGAGCGACTGACTGAGGCACCGCTCTTGTCCGAATCACAGCGGAGTGCAAAATCGGCATGACGTTTCCTCTCACTGTCTTTCAGTTGGCTGAAATCACGAAAGGAGTTCTCACGGATTCCCGCAACGGACAGCAGCGCGTCACGGGAGGCTGCATTGATTCACGCGTTGTCGAACCCGGCGACTGCTTCTTCGCACTCGCGGGTCACAAGGCACACGGCGTGCTCTTCGCCGATCAAGCCGTCACACGCGGGGCAGTCTGTGTCGTAACGGATTCAGCAAACGCTGCGGGAAATGCAGCTCGAGCCGCTCCCGCCATGCCATCACTGGCCTCTCTCGATACGGCAGAAACAGACGGACGGATCATCCGCGTGGCGGATTCGGTCGTCGCGCTTCAGTCTTTGGCACGCTGGAACCGGCAGCAATCCGGCGCACTCGTTGTGGGAGTCACGGGAAGTGTCGGCAAGACAACAACGCGACAGATGATCACGCAGGTGCTTGAGGTGCGGTATTCCGGGGTCCAGAGTCCGCACAACTACAACAACGAACTCGGCGTGCCGCTGTCGTTGCTGCAACTTGAGCGTGGGCATGACTTCGCAGTGGTCGAGTTGGCGGCAGCACGGATCGGTGATATCAAGTTCCTGACCGACATGGTCAAACCCGAATTTGCCGTCGTGACGCGCGTGGCTGCCACACATTTGGAATCATTCGGCGATCTGGACGCCATTCGTCAGGCAAAGATGGAGTTACCCGCCGCCGTGACGACGGGCGGTACTGTGTTCCTGAACGCCGACGATCCTGCTGTACTTTCCATGTCTGAATCTGCGTCCGCGAATATCGTATTGTTTGGCACATCTGCCGCAGCAGGTTTTCGTGCGACATCGATTCACTCGCAGGACGGGATTTGTCAGTTCAAAGTGGATGGCCAGTTGTTTCAGATTCAGGGAGGTGCGCATCTCGTCACCGGAGCAGCGGCAGCGATTGCCGTTGGCCGGATCGCAGGACTGAGTCCGTCCGAGATCGCGCAGGGCCTTGCGAACTATCAACCGGATGCGGGACGTGGTCGCATTGTGCAGCGACAGCCCTGGACGGTGATTGATGAATCGTACAACGCCAGCCCAGCCAGTGTCCTCGCTGCCATCCAGACGCTCAATGACTGCGTCTCCGCGCGAGGCCGCATCCTTGTGCTCGGCGACATGCTGGAACTCGGCTCCCAGGCGAGTCACTTCCACCGCGAGATCGGCCGCGCGTTACAAAACACGCAGATCGATCACGCACTGATGTACGGCGACTTCGCCGAAGTCGTTACCGCTGGCGCGATCGACGCCGGAGTCTCCCCAAACCGACTCTCCGTCTTTCGCGACATCACCACACTCAACATCATGCTCGACTGCATCCTCACCCCCGGCGACGCGGTACTCGTCAAGGGCTCTCGCAGCATGCACATGGAACGCATCATCACGTCGCTGTGTAAATCGGCCAGCCAGCTCGGTCGCTCGGCCGCGTAGCGCTGCATCCACGCATCAGACGGTCCAGAGTCGGACCGACACGCACTAGCGCGGCGAAGCCGCAAATCCGAAATTCGAAAGAACTACGGCCGAATAGATGCTCGCAAAAAGCCCAGCGCGGGCTTCGCCCGCAACCCAAAGTTGCCATCACGCTCCGCCGTGATGAGCATTTGTCAATCGACATTCATCAATCGAGTCGGGGTTCCACAATCAGCGCCGTTGCCTGGGGCTGAAGGACAATCAGCGCGGGAGCTGCGTTCATGTGGCCCGGTTCAAGGCTCGTCTCGGCGGAGCGAGACGGCTACTTTGCCCTTTGCCCGTCACTGAGGCCGAACCTTGCTGAGAACGAAGTTGACCAACGAGAACAACCTCTACAAACCGACGCCTGAAAATCTTCGCGGCACAACAAGAATGCAACTGTTATTAGTAGGACAAAGAAAGCAAAACATGATCCATGAAACGAGTGATTCTTTGTACTACTAACAATCAGAATCATTGCGTGAAACAAAGAAATGTGGCGGAGGCCCCTTCGTCGCTGGAGTCGCATTTTTGACCACGAATGTCACGGATCACACGGATGAGTCGCAGTGTGTTTATCTGTGCAATCCGCGAAATCCGTGGTAAAAAACTCTTTCATGATCATCTTTGGGGTGCGGGCAAAGCCCGCGCCATGTCTTTTGTACTACTAACAGTTGAATTCTTGTTTTCTCGCGCAGATTCTCAGGCGTCTGATTGCTGAAGTCAGGTCTGGCAGAAAAATGGTTCATCGACAAATTAAGTGCGCGGCTTAGGACTGGCGCACCAATAAGTGTCCCCTCGTGGCGGATGCTGCCAGCATCTGAACCGACGCTGGCAGCGTCGGCCACGACAGTTATTTCTGCGCCGGTCCTTAGCCGCAGGGATTAACCGATGAGTTCGAACTTCGCGAGGTGTAGGGCATAGAGTTTGGCGATGAAGTAATCGCGGTCACGGTAGCCATAGGCGGA
>JAYTAK010001367.1:0-2398 GCA_043737515.1 Candidatus Kuenenia sp.
GTCGCGGCGAGACTCAAATAACTGCCGACGTCGAATTCCTCGCCGCGCACCAGATGTTCGGCGGCAATTGGTGTCAGTTCAAACTGACCGGCTGGATTCTTTGAAAGCAACTGCATTGCGCGCAGCGCGGTCGTCAGCACGATTGTTGGCCGTTCGGCGAGACTCAGATCGGCCTGCAATTCCGCCAGCGTCCGTGGCTGCTTTGCCAGACGTCCGAACAGATCGAAATGCGCAACCGCCGCCGTCAGCAGTTCTGTGCCGTAGCAGCCGCGAAAGTATTCGAAGATCGAAGTCGGATCAGTGCCCGGTGAACCGAGTGGCTGCATGATCTTTTCCTGGCGTGGCACTCACTTCACCGTCGGTTTCAGGTACGTGTCATCCAGCTTGCCGCATGACCACAAAAGTCCGCGTGTGACAAGGTCCAGATAGCGTGCATCGCCCACGGTATCGTTGTTGTGCCCGAGCGTTGTGGCGAAGACTTTTGTCTTCTCACGGTAATTGTTCGTCCAGACGACCGCCGCGTCCTTGGCGTCGTCCTGCTGACCTTGAGCCAAAGCACTGGCCGTGTCCAGCAGTTTATTCTCGCTGTTGTTGTAAAGTTCTTCGTTGCCGGTGGTCCAGTCAGCCAGCCCTTTCGTAACAGGATGATCCGGTGCCACGAAACCGATATTGATCGGAGCCTGCCGACCGTGCCCGGTCGTCTGCAGACCAGTGAACTCAAACCACGGCGTCACCGCTTTGGGATACCCTTCGCTCCTGTAACTGTGCATGCCGCAATGCAGCAGCACGGCGGGGAGCCCCTGCCGATGTGGTTCCAGAATGCGTTCGATGATCGCTAGGTCTTTGACGTCGGATGAACATTCGTCGTGAATGATCACGTCAAAGCCTTCTGCCCAGTCTGCCTTTTCGTAGACGGGATTCAGATGGCTGGTGGTTGTGTCCTTGTCGTACGCAATCACAACTTCGACATGCGCTCGTGCGGCGATCCCTTTCGCCAGCAGATCCTTTTGCGTGTTGTAATCGTGGCAGCAACCGCCCAGCACAAGCAGCGCCCGGAGCGGTTTGACCTTTTCTTCCGCGGACGACGAACCGGCGGAGACCAGCAAAAGACTCGCCACGGTGAAGGCAACGACGAACTTCGACGAAACAAACTTCAGCATCAGACAGATTCCTTTGAAAGCGGACCCAAACAACACGAACTTATACTCCGCGCGGTCAGAAATGAGTCCGGCGAGCGGAGTGGCGTGAGCCCTCCGGTACATCGCTTTTTTGTACCGGCAAGCTGACGCATGCCGCTCGCCAATTACTGGTTTAACCCGACCCAACGGGGAGGAATCCCTGCGAAACGCCTCGCCTATGGCATCGGGTTAAACGAAAACACTCCTGATCATCCCATCATCCCTCAATCAACAGCCCGCTAGCCGCCGGTGCTGACCGAATGCACAACCCGCGGCTAGCGGTCTGGCGGCTCACTCAACAACACTTCCCTCAGTCCTGGCCGCGCGGAGTATACAGCGAAGAACTTACACACGTTTGAATTTCTGGTGCCGTGCGGTGGAATCTCAAATCGCTCGCCCAGCGACTACTTCTTCCGGCGCGTGTACGTGACCGACATCACTTCAACGTCCTTGCCATCCGCTGTCATGAACATCTGAAAGGACATTTTGTCATTGCTGTCCTGAGTCGAAATCGTTTTGTACTTTGTGTCGCCCGCTGGTCCGGGGCCTTCACCCGTCATCGTGGTCACCTTGCCCTCTTTTGTCCCCCTCATCACCATCGGCGAACCGCTCATCGAATCGACCCAGATGGAAACATACTGCTTTTTCACTGAGTCATATCCGTCCAGACCTTTGCCCTGAAACTTCATGCCGCCAAAGTCTGCGCGAAAATCAGAAGTCAGCCACATGCCTTCGCAGGTCATCTTAAACTCTGATTCAGCCTTCACCTCGCTGCCGTCGCCCATCTTCAGGGCAGCATCCCAGACTCCTTCCATCGCCTTCAGTTCTTCATGTTCCTTACCCGGCGACTGCGGTGCCTGAGCGAACAAACTCGCCGATGTCAGAATCAGCGAAACAACCACAGCACATGAAAAGAAAACTCGTCGCATTTCAAGGAATCCTGATAACGGGTTAAGCCTGGAGCGAGGCATCACGTCGTTGCCGTTCGCCTCTGACCGCTGAATTGTAATCAAAGTTTTATTTTAATACATCCAATCGAGTGACTGTCGGATTCTATGTGCGTGATTTATGGGAGCGCCATTCGTTTAACGGCGAGCCGCAGGCGTAGGCGGCAGAGAATTTCGCCTACGCCTACGGCTCGCCGTTAAACGATCATTCTCCCACACTCGATTTTTCCTTCAAAACCAAGCGGGAGCTGCACATAGAATCCGGTAGAGTCA
>JAYTAK010001368.1:0-5533 GCA_043737515.1 Candidatus Kuenenia sp.
TGTCGGTGCCTTCGAAGCCGCCGAAGTCATCGCGGATTGACCGTTCTCCATCCGCGAAGCAGTACAGTTTTTCGACCGATTGATCGGCCGACAGATACAACACCTGCGCGATCGTGAACTGTTTCCCCGTGCCTTCGCTGCCGAAGACGGCAAGGATGACGGAATAATGATTTCCCTTCGGTCGCAGAAATTTAGGCTGGCTGGAATTGGATTCATCATCGCCGCCGCGATCATAGGCACCTTTGACGTAGGTCCGTTCGTCGCGTTCGCGTTTGCCACCTCCGGCGGCGACGTTGAAGTTGCGGATGCTGGGACGGACGAGCAGCGTTAACAGCGCATCGACGAGCGTTGATTTGCCGCATCCGTTGCGTCCGACGAGCAGCGTCGTCTGGCCAGCCGGCGTGACGGAATAAACCTGACCGTTCGTGCTGTCGAACGTGCCCCAGTTGATGAGTTCAATCTTTTGCAGCCGATATCCCTGCTGCGCTTCCATGGCGACTCCTTCCGGCGTGGAAAACAATAACCGCTGCTGCATAAGTCGCATTGGTCGTGTGCCTTTGTATGTGATGTAATGTCCTGTGTCGAATGTGTTCGGTAGGTCCTTTCTGCCGGAAAGGACTGTGTTCGGTAGGTCCTTTCTGCCGGAAAGGACTGTGTTCGGTAGGTCCTTTCTGCCGGAAAGGACTTCGCGACCTGTCGCGACCTGCGACCAAACGATGTTCTATGAAGGACAACCCGTCGCCGTTGAGCGGACGTACGCCCCATTGGTTCGCCTTGCGGCGAAAGTCCTTCCCGGCAGGAAGGACCTACAAAACACAGTCCTTCCCGGCAGGAAGGACCTACAAAACGCAGTCCTTTCCGGCAGGAAGGACCTACTCCGCTCCCGCATGTTTCGCTAAAACATCCCGTAACTCCTCCAGATGCGACGCAGGCAACCGCGCCTTTAGAATCCGCCGCACCTCCCAGCCCGTCGGTTCACCACCAAACTGAGCCACAAACCCCAGCTCCTCCAGTTTCTTCAACGCTGCCTGCATGTCACGCAGCATCTTCACTTCATCACGACTCGTCGGGAAAAATGACTCCCACTGATGCAACAATGTCGGCTCATCAATCACGCAGCGCTCGTCGCGAACTTCTTCCTCTTCGAATCGACGCAGTTCATCACGCAGCAACACACACAACAAGGTCTGCCCGTAACTCAGCCGAGTCGCACGAAACAGTTTTGGCAGGCTGTCGTAACCCGCCGTCGCTTCGTCGTCGTTCAGTTGCCGCAGATACGCCATGCCGTCAGATTCCACAACCACCAGCCGCAATCCGAGCCGCGCGAAGTAGCTTTCCAGCGTCGAAGCGTTCGACAGCAGCACGTTCCACACGCGGTCGTCTTCGCTGTACACCACGCCGCGCATGAGCATCACCGCCACACGGCTCCAGTCGCGAAATTCCGGCAGATCATCGGGCATTGGTATTCCTTCCGCTGCGCACAAAAGTCACGAGCGGCAGAGCGATCTGAATCACCGCATCGGCGTCATCGCCATGATCGTCACCATGAACCCCAACGTCGCCCCACGGGATGACCACCGTTTGCCGAGCCGTCGAATTCACCAGATGCCCGTCGTCGCGGGCGATCTGCAGGTACCCCAGTACCTCAATGACGCCCGATTCCGGTGGATGCCTTTCGAGCACCTCAGCCAGCGTCGGCGCATCATAAATCTCCAGCAGATCGCGGATATTGTTGCGCATCGTCTTCCATTCGAGTCGCTTCATCGCCGCGAGTTCGCGAAACGCTTCCATGCGATCCGGTTCGTCAGCTTCGAAGTCAGTCAGATCGATCGATTCCAGCCGCGCTGGTTCCTGCCAGAACGTCCGCCGCAGCGGCGATTCAATATCGATCTCGACATCGACTGAAAGCCCGACCGTTTCCACAGGCGGATTCGCTGCCAGAGCGACCGCATGACCGCGAATCTGCCGCAACACACTCGCGATGCGCTGGCGTTCGGCATGAGCCCGTGCGTCGAGCAAGCGGCGCAGTGTGGCGGACAGACGTTGATTGGTCCGCATGACTTTTTCTGCTTCGTTCTGCAACACGGTCACCATGCTGCGCACCGTGTCCATGCCTTCGCGTTGCGATTCAAGTTCCGGGATGCGGCGAACTTCGCGGATGATGGATTCCAGTCGTTCGGTCTGCGATGGCGTGAGAATCAGGCGCACAAACTCATAGAAGCTGACACCCTGATCTTCCTTCTTGAGCACATCTTCTGAATCCAGCGCGAATCCCAGAATGCCGCCGCGCGTATCGCTGCCTTCCACCTGCCGTTGCTGCACCTGGCGTGTGATCTCGCGAAATGATTCCTCAACCGCACGAAAGTCACCCTGCAACTGACGCAGTAACGACGCGGCAGTAATGAACCGTTCGCGGATCTGCGCCGGACGATAACGCGGCGCCGCGCCTTCCGTTTCAATCTGATCGATCTCTGCCTGGACTCGCCGCTGCGTTTCGCGAAGATGACGTAGCCTGGCTTCAGGGTCTTCCGACGCACCGACAACCAAATCATCCAGCGTGTCGATCACGAGCTTCAAGCGTGATTCCGTGCCGACGAACCCCGGGTCTTGTTCGAGGACTCGGTCGAGAAACACGAACACGTCTTCGGTGGCTGGTGTGAGCTGATAGACGGGTTCGTCACGACCGGCCTCCAGAAATCGCCGCAGCCACAGCTTTTCCGGCCCGCTCCAGTCGGCGAGGTATGTTTCCGGTTTAGCAATCAACTGATCCGGATTCGTCTCGCGAAGTTCTTCCTGATACTCCGCCAGCGCGGCGAGCAAATCCGAATGAGCAATGACAATGCGTCCAGCCTGCTTAAACTGCTGGTCCAGCCAGTCAATAATAAACGGCGCATTGGGGGATCGCAGCAGTCGCAGCGCGGGCGAGGTTTCGAAATAGACGCGCAGCTTACTCAGACGCATGAACTTTCGATCCCCTCGGACGATGCAACGATCGTTCCAGCAACGACCAGCGAAAGCGTATTCCGCGAACAAAAATCCTGACACTGCGGCACTCGTGCCTGTCTGGCTGCATCCGGGCGATTCCCAATGGTGCCGTAGTCTCTCGGCGGAATCAAGTGTTCAGAACTCGACTTCCCAAACTCCCCGTGGAATTGACCGAATCGAACCGCAGAACCGCGCCAACGTATGTGGCCGCGACTAAGAATGAGGAGGTGCGAACCTCGAGGTCAACGCTAAATTCTTGGTAGGCCTACAAACTTGGGCCAGCGTGACGCTGTCAATTTCGCCTGGTATCGTGATGGAGATCTGCCTCCGCACTACTTCTACGACGAGACCGTAAACTCAAACGGAGCGCTCCAGGCACTGTTTTCGGACGTCGTACTGACAGCTCGAACCCATGCTCGGTACAGTCCGGCAGGCAGCGGCGTGACTGGCTGGAAGCTGGTCGATGTAATGCCGGTCTGGTTGATGTACGAGGTCTGCACGCCAACACGATCCACCCACAGCCAGTAACTTCCTGCTCCAGTGACTGCATTCCACGAAATCAACGGCAGAGAGTTTGTTGTTCCAACTGGCGAAATGATCTCAGTCATACCACCGACGGAGAAACGAATTCCTTCAGACCAGACTCCTCGCAGATTCGTCACGCCGATCGCAGAAACCCACCATTGGTATGGCGCGACGGGTAGTGGAGCAGGTGGAGTCCACGACGTTTGCGATATGTTGTGAATGGCATAAGTAGTCGCTTGAGTTTGCGTATTACGCACAAATACTTCATATCCCTGCGCGCCGGGTACTGCGGTCCATGTGAATTGAGGTTGGCGTTCAAAAGTTGAATTCAACGGAGCGGTTGGAGTTGGTGCAACGGCAATGTTGAACGCCGGTCCGCGCGTCCAATGAGTCGCCACGCCCGTCTGATCAACGGCGCGGATGTAAACCTGATAACGTCCAAACGGCAGATCCGTTGGACTTGTCCATGACGCAGTACTGAGATTTTGGTTGCGAACAACCTGCGTCTGGCCGGTTGAGACGTTGTCGATCCACAAATCGTAATGATCAGCACCGGGAAATGGTTCCCACTGCAGCTCAGGCCGGTACGTTGTTTGTTGCAGAGCAATTGGCTGAAAGTTCACCTTGCCATTAATTTCGAACGTCTGAAGTCTCCAGGCAGTTCGAGTTCCATCATTCAATGTGGCTCGAACCCATGTGCGAAACTGCCCAAAGCCCAAGTCGGCCGTTGCTTCAAAGTGGTTGACCGTCACCGTTTGGTTGATCAGAGGATTGTTCGTGCCGCCAATGCGTTCAACCCACAGCGAATAGGAAGCTGCATTCTGAACCGTCGGCCATGTGAATACCGGACGCGGATTCCGGGAAACTCCCTGCGGAACGATAATATTGGCCTCCGCCGCAATTTCACTGGCCGGAACAGCAGACGCATAGATGGACACTTCGTCAATTGAGCCGTCGAAAAACGAGTCATTGGCTCGGATGTCAGCACCAACGGCCACTCCGATTGTTGAAGCAAGCGATCGGACGGGACCATACGTCTCTGCTGCCAGCATGCCGTCGAGAAATATGAATCCTCGGGTCCCTTCTCGTCCCGCAGCAACATGATGCCACGCTCCATCGTTGACAGACTGCGGAGTGCCTATTAGAAACTGGTTCGCACCGTCACCGAAAATCACAAACGACAGCTTGCCTTCCGGAACGATCCCCAGAATGTACTCACCGTTGTAGCCATCGACATCTCTCTGTTGGATGATCACTTGGTTTTTTGTGGCATTTGTGCGAATCCATGCGGTCACCGTAAAGCTGGTGGTCCCGGCCAGCGACGCTCCGGTACCAAATTCCACCTTGTCACTCAGGCCGTCAAACAACAGACCACCACCAATGGCGCCAATTCCGGGAGCGGCTCCGAAGTTTGTTCCGTTGGCGGCCGGCGACGTTGAATCAATGACAGTTGTTCCGCTGGTCTCCTCAAATCTCCATTCTGCGAGAGGTGTTGAACTCAGCAGACTGCGACATTCGAGCGACTCTGTCTGAATGCCTGGGGCATAGCGGGTCAGGAATCGCCGCCGTGATCGCTTTGCGAACCCGGGCAACAACTCGGCAATAGTCGCGAGGTTTGGCAAACGATTGATGCCGGCCATTATTTGTTCTTCAAAGATCTCGAAACGCTTCATCACATGAGCCCCTGTCTTCTGATTGAGCGACGACACAGGTCGAGTGTATGCAGCCCCAGACGCAGGGTAAGCACTATTTCGAGCCACTCACTCGATTCGTAGAATCAAGACGTACGATGGGGGCTCAGCGAATTTGAACACCAGGATCAGGTCCAAACCTTTCTCCATGGACCGGGGTGCAACTATGATACAGCCAGTGGGGTAGGCTCGACCCAATGATTGAATTCGTTCGAGGTAAGAACTTCAACGGAAGCTCCGCGAAATTGTACACCTGAATCTGGCCCTGCCTTTCTCCAGGTACGGGCGTGCCACTACAACGAATGCCAGTCGGTTCGCCGCATTCGTCAGGG
>JAYTAK010001369.1:0-2397 GCA_043737515.1 Candidatus Kuenenia sp.
GTCGAGGTCGAAAGGACGGCCACGCGGCGACGTGGAGCGGATATGCGCCCCATGGCGCTTCGCCTTACGGCGAAAGTCCTTTCCGGCAGAAAGGACCTACCAAACACTGTCCTTTCCGGCAGAAAGGACCTACTTTCACAATCATCCGCTACTGCACCCTGACATCATGTTTTACGCGGTGAATCTCAGTCGGCGGAGCGACTGAGCTACGTAGGCGATGTCGCTCCGCCGACTCGCATTTCTGTCAACGCTCGATCGAATACAACGCTTCATGCCTCGGGGAGTTTTATTTCGTGATATCTATCGACGACGGTCGCCAGCAGTTAGACTCACCAACGAAAGCTGCAGTAGCTTCTGGATGAGACCGACGCCAACTCCAATGCGGGAGACAAAACATGAGCGTACTGAATCAGATCTCCGCGTCCATTCTGTTGCTTGCTCTGAATCTGGCGGTCGCCGCCACGGCAATCGGAGCAGGACAGCCGCCCCTGAACGACTCGAAGATGATCGATTGCAAAAAAGAGATTCTCGTGGTGAATCCGGACGGACAACCAATCTCGAGTGCCAACGTGACGACGAGCTTTGAACAGAATGAACTGGAAACGCTCACGACGGATGCCAACGGAATTGCGATTGCCTCAAAATGTGGAGCGGGCGGCTTGATGATCAGAGCTGAGGCGTTCAAGCATCGTCCCGCATATGAAGCAATAGGCATTGAATCCAAGAGCGGAAGGCTCATTCTACTTCCTGAAACACAAGGCATCACCGTTGATGAACAGGGCAGTTCAATACCGCACGTCAATCTGGTTTTCGACGAATCGCGAACTCTCGTATTCAATGAAGACGGGAAGCCGGAACTGCCACACGGCACAATTTATCGCTCAGGATTCGATCAAAGCAATGAAGCCGGCGAGTTTCGATTGATGTCTCAGCTCTTGATCCGTGCATCGCACATCCGAACGGTTCCAATGGCGGATTCATTTCGTATCTGGACTGCAACCGAGAACGGCGATCACCTGTCGTGGATTCAAATTCGGCCGGAGGACCTGGACGAACCGCAGACTGTCGTGCTTCGGCCAACCGCGTTGATCGAAGCCGTCTGCATGGTGAATCCTGCAAAAAGTGGCGTCGAAGACGTGATGACGATTCATGATGGAGATGGCGTCCAAATCGCAGCCGTCATCCCGTCCATGACAGCAGCCGGAAATGGGTTCGTCGGCCGTTTTCGATTCCACCTTCCGGCAGGCAGGTTCTCCCTGCGACGTCACGTTTGGACGGATGGGCCGACGGTCACTTCATTTGAATTTGAGGTCCCTCCGGAGGAAACGTTCCTTAATTTGGGCTCGATTGATAAGCTCTCTGATTCGCTCAAAGTTGAAGGCGACTGGGGATCTGTCGTCGGTCGGGTTCAGGTCACAAATGCGTCGCCGTCACAATTTCGTCCTAAGACACAGATTAAGCCTGGAGCTAATCCAAATTTCCCGGCAGGCATCGTCAGAGAAGATCTGCTCGTCGATCCAGTATCCGGAGGTCTCGAAGGAGTGTTTGTGTATCTTGCAAAAGCTCCAGCGACGATCCATCCGAATCTCGGAATACCAACCACGCCTCTGGTTTTTGATCAGGTGGGAGGCCAGTTCGTGCCCCATCTGATGATCGTTCGAGTCGGGCAGTCGGTTGAGTGCGTGAATACTTCAACGATTGCCACCAGTATGCACAATTACCCATTGAAAAATCAGGCTGTGAACCTGATGCTGCGTCCGCTGACGAACCCAGGCGCGGGACTGTTATGGACCCCAAAGCGGGGCGAGTCCCTTCCAATGAATGTCCGCTCAGACTTCCATGTGTGGATGCAGGCCTATTGGCTCGTCGTTGATCATCCGTACGCTGCCATCACCGATCAGCCGGGGCAATTCGTGATCGAAAACCTGCCGCCTGGCAAACACGTCTTCAAAGTCTGGCACGAACGAGTTGGACAAATCGAACGCAAGCTGGAAATCAACATTGAGCCAGGACAAGTGACCGCGCAGCCGACGATCTTTGTCGATGCGACGGCACTTTCGGTGCGCTGAGTCTGGCATGAGTTCAGCATCCAGTTTGCCACCACGAATGGACGCGAATGAACCCAGCGCAGGCTTCGCCCGCAAGCCATTGGTTAAAGCCCGGACTCAGAAACACAGGTGACAGAAAACTTGGTGACAGAAGAATTGGCTCATCGAAAATGACATAACTCGTTTAACGCCAAGCCGCAGGCGACCGTGTGCCCCTTCACCGACGCCTGCGGCTTGTCGTTAAACAAAAAACACTTCTGCCTTCCTGCTCATACTGCTCGCGGCCGGAAATGAGTCCAGCGAACGGCGCGGCGCGAAGTGGCTCGAATGGTCACAAACAGCCACGGCT
>JAYTAK010001370.1:0-5529 GCA_043737515.1 Candidatus Kuenenia sp.
CCGCCTACGCCTGCGGCTCGCCGTTAAACGATCTCTGCCACCACACTTTCGTATCGCTTCAATACCAAGGAAATCATTCACATAGAATCCAGTAGAGTCAGCAAATTTTCGTCCGCGTTCCGACAGATCAGTCCCATCGGACGCATCCTTTTCAGCATCGCCCTTCATTTCACGGATCACACCGGGCAATTCAGATGACAAAAATGAAACATATCTGCAAATGGATTACGGCGGCAATCGTCGCAGCGACGGTCTGCATCGCGGTTACCACGCCAATGCTGCGAGCGCAGGATGAGGCTGCTGCCGACGCGCCAGCCGTTGACGTTGCGGCTCCGGCAGCGGATGTAAACGCGCCGGTCGATGAGGCGAACGCATTGACGAACATGGGCATGCCGCAACCGCTGCCGTTCCTGTGGGATCTGGCGGTGCGAGGCGGAGTGTTCATGATTCCGATTGGACTGTGTTCCGTGGTTGTGCTGGCCTTTGCTCTTGAACGTCGCGTCGGATTGCAGAAAGGGAGAATCATTCCGCGTGGTCTGCTGGTCTCTCTGCAAAAGCTGAATCAACCCAACATCGGCATCGATCCGCGGCTGGCGTACGATGAATGCCAGAAGTTTCGCTCGCCGCTGGGCCGCGTCATTCAGGCGGCGATTCTGAAAGTCGGACGACCGCATGCGGAACTCGAAAAGGCCGTTGAAGATGCGGTGAGTCGGGAAGCGGACGAGATGGCTCAGAATATTCGTCCGATCAACGTGACTGCCAGCGTCGCCCCGTTGCTTGGTCTGCTCGGCACGGTGCAGGGCATGATTCTGGCCTTCATGGTGATGAGTACAACTGCCGCGTCCGGTGCAGCAAAGGGGCAGGAACTGGCGCAGGGGATCTACACGGCACTGGTCACTACATTCGCCGGTTTGTGTGTTGCAATACCGGCCATCATTATCGCGAATTCGCTGGAAGGCCGGATTGAACGACTGCTGCGAGGCATGGAAGATGTATTCAACGAAATCCTGCCGCTGTTCGAACGCTTCGAAGGCAAATGGCGTGTGACAATGAAGAGCGATGCGTCGGGGGTAGTTCTCAAGGGAACAAATCCCAAACCGGAGGCGGTGGCACCTTCAAAGTCGGGAGATTCAGAACTGAAGAACCGGAAACCGACACGACCTGTGGCCATTGCCGAGTCGAAGGAACAGCCGCAGTCGCCGTAGGCTATAACGTTATTCATGGAGCGGCACGGCGCTTGCGGGTGTTGATTTAAAGTGGGATAAGCTTCCAGCTTGTCATGTTTGCCAAAAAACGTTGGTTTTCATTCAGCGATGGCAAGCTGGAAGCTTATCCCACGGGTTAGCAGTTACCGGTGGCAAGCGGGCCGCTGATACGACAGAGATACAACCATGCGATTTCGATTCAAGAACCGTAACGCCAGCAGACGCAATATTGACATGACGCCGATGATCGACTGCGTGTTTCAGTTGCTGCTGTTCTTCATGGTGGCCAGTCGGTTTGATGAAGAATCGAAAGTCTCGGGCGAAGGTTCGCTCGATGCACATCTGCCGGACGCGGTCGCGGCGATGCCGATGGTGATGCGTCCAAAAGAAATGATCGTCAATGTGAATTCCCGCGGCGAATTCTACGTCGGCGGTGAAATACATTCGGAAGCTCAGTTGGGTTAACGGCTGCAGCGGGCGGAAATCAACAATCCTGGAAATCAGCCGATCGTGATTCGAGGCGATGAACGATCAGACTGGAAGTACATTGCCAAGGTGATGAGTCTCTGCAATCAGGCGAAGATTCGCGACTATCGTGTCGCCGTGCTGCCACCGGATGAAATCAAGGAGGGCGATGGTCCATGAGAGATCTAGTACGAATCGCGGATGACGACCTGAAGGAACTTACCGCTGGCCAGCGTCTGCGGATGTTCGGTGCCATCGGCATCGCCATGGCGTGCGGGATTGTGTCGCTGCAGGGGATGGTCGTTCTGTTCACGGATGCCAAAGTTGTGCCCCTGCCGGGCATGAATCAACTGCTCGGGCAGATCGCGTGGGCAACAGCGTTAGTGGCCATGCTGGTCGCCGTGACGTTTCTGGTACGCGGTGTCATCAAACGCCGTCTGCAGTGGGCGATTGCCATCAGTCTGCTGATCCATTTTCTGCTGTGCCTGTCGGTTTCTGTCGTGGAATTTCGCGGCCCGCTGCTGATTCCCGCGGCGGCCGCCGATTTGCCGGGGGCGACGCCGGAAGAATTCACGATGCCGGATTACGCGGGCGAAGAATCGTCGAATGAAGAATCTGTCTGGAAGCAGCAATCGGACTCTGAAACGCCAGACAACAACGTCGATCTCGAACGCGCGGAAATGCAGATTGCCGACGCCAGCAAGCCACAACCCGTCGATGCCACTCAGGCGCAGGATGTTGAGAGGCTTGAGTCCATGGAACGTCAGGAACAAGTCAAACTCGCCGCCGATGCCGCAGCCGAAATGGAACGCCAGGAAAACGAGAACGATCTGCCGACGCCACAGCAGGCCGACGCGCCAGACGTCGCTACAGCCGACAGCGCGCAACCGATGCTGGATGTGCAGATCGAGCAGGCAAAACAATCCAGCGAAGCACCGGCGACCGAACGCGAACAGACGGAGATCGCGTCCGCTGCTCAGCAGCTTGAGTCCGCAGAGTTGAGGGCTCAGCGTGCCGAGGCGGCGATCAATCCGGAAGACGTTCAAGCCGACATGGCACAGAGATCAAACGCCGAACTGGAAGCGGCGACTGCTGCCAGTGAGAACGTGAAAGTCTCGACATCCGATGCTCAGAAAATGGATGTCCGGGAACAGCAAATAGAGATTGCGCGACAGCAGGCGGCAGCGGCATCCGGATCGACCGGTGATCCATCGGCAACAGGTCTGCCGACCACAGGTCTGGCCACCATAGGTCCTATAAGTCGTATAGGACGTATTAACTTTGGAACAAGTGATCCATCGGCGACAGCTCCGGCAACGGGCGGCAGTGTCTCCATCGCACGCAGCAACGCCAGTGCAAATGCGGCCGCAGCGAACTCCGGCGCGGATGGTGTGGAAGTCTCATCCGCTACCGGCGTCGGAGCACCAGCGATGGCAGAATCGTCTGCGGCCGCATCCAATCGACGTGGTGCCGCTGCTTCAGTGCCTGCGGGATCTGCGGTCGATGGATCATCCACGGCGACGGGTGCTGGCCAGTCGAACGGGCAAATTTCCGGAGCCACAGTTGCCAGATCGGCCAACAGCGGCAACCAGCCTGCAATCGGAAATGCAAACGGACAGCCGGGGATGACAGGTCGCAGTGAAGGACGACAGGCCAATGCGGTTGGAACGACCGCCAACGAGGTCGGAGTTGCGGCAGCGGGCGGCAACGGAACGAAGAACGGTGAAGCGATGATCGCCGGGCCTGCCAGCACGTCGGTCGGCCGCAGTTCGAGCGGGCTTCCCACACGTTCGAACTCGAATGGCACTGCCAACGGCCCAACAAGCCCTGCGTCATCTGCTGGTACTCAATCAGGACCAACGCGGTCATCGACAGTGGCTGTGGCAGGACGAGGAACAGAACCAAGCGCTTCGCTGAATGCTGATGCTGGATTTGCTGGTGGCCCGAATCCAGGACGTGCGATGTCGCGTTCTTCCGCTGCGATTGGCAGTCTGCCTGCCGGTGCTGCCGCAGCCGAACAGAGCGGCACACTCGTGTTTGCCGGGCCGCAGGCGGCCGCGATCGGCGGAGCAATGGCAGGCAGTGCATTGTCGGGGCCGCGGATCAATTCGGTTCCGCGTCGATCCGCCGGACTGCCTGGCAGCAGCGGCCCCGCTGCAGCCGCAGGAGCACCGTCGGGCTCGAACGCTGCGCAACCCGCCCGAGTGGCCGTGGGCAATCCGCGAACGGGAGTCGGAAACAGTCAGCCAACACTGGCCTCGGCCGATGTGGTCGCGGGGATGATCAAGAAGTCTGTGCCGGGGCTTGGCGGATCTCCGGAAGCGCGAATTGCGGAAAGCCTGTCGATGCGAACTTCGGAAGCGCGCCGCGAAGCCGCCAAGACGCTCGGCGGATCTCCGGAATCAGAAGAGGCCGTCGAACGAGGACTCGCATGGCTGGCGTTGAATCAGTATCCGGACGGCCACTGGAGCATAGATGACTTCCCCGGTGAACCGACCGCCGACCTCGGTCAGGGCAGTTTTCGCGCGGACAGTGCCGCGACCGGACTGGCACTACTTGCGTATCTCGGTGCGGGTTATACGCATCAATCGGGAAAGTACCAGGACGTCGTGAACCGCGGCATTAAGTGGTTGCTCGAACGCCAGAAGCCAGACGGCGATCTCTTTGCGGATGAATCTGAATTCGTCTGGTTCTACAGCCACGGCATGGCATCCATCGCGCTGTGCGAGGCGTACGGTCTGACGAAGGATGCGACGTTGAAAGAACCGGCTCAGAAGGCGCTGGATTTCATCGTCGCATCTCAGCATCCCGAATTCGGCGGCTGGCGATATCTTCCGAGACTGGAGTCGGACACGTCGGTTTCGGGCTGGCAGTTGATGGCTTTGAAGAGCGGTGAAATGTCCGGCCTGACCGTGCCAAAAGACGCTTATGTGCGCGTCGGCAAGTGGCTGGATTCAGTGCAGAGTAAAACGTCTGTCGGACAATTCAGCTATCATCCTTCGCGCGACGCCAGTCCCACGATGACGGCAGAAGGCTTGCTGATGCGGCAGTATCTGGGTGCCAAACGCGATAATGCTGAATTGATCGCTGGCGCCAATTTCCTTCGAACACGCCTGCCGGATTTTGGACAGCGCGATTCGTACTATTGGTACTATGCGACTCAAGTGATGTTCCACATGCAGGGCGAGCACTGGAACGAATGGAACAACAGCCTGCGTGACTCTCTGGTGGTGACTCAAACTAAAGAAGGCAGCGGCAGCGGCAGTTGGGATCCTGCTCGCCCGACGCCCGAAAAATGGTCCGGTGCCGGCGGACGACATTACGTGACGTGTCTGAATCTGCTGATGCTGGAAGTCTACTACCGGCATTTGCCGCTGTATCTCGAACTCGAAAAATGAGGCCCACGGAACCGGTGGGATTTCGCTCGCACTCTGTTTGTTACAGCCTGCAACCAATCCGGATTGAGTTGGATGAGGACAGGCTCAAGCGAAGTCAGATGTGTTGCGGCGTTTCGTCAGTGAATTCGAAGACGACAAAGACTGGCGTTGTCCGGACGGTCGGAGTTTCAGGCCGCCCTGAGGGGACAACTGGCGCAGTGGAAGACGCAATTTGAACAAAGGTGTCGATTTCTGGAACTAGTAGCTGGGAGAACTAGGTGATTCCGAAAGAAATTCCGATTAAAGAGTTTTGGCGGGCAGTAAGGACAAATGATCTGGCTCGCCTGGCGGAACTTTGCCAAGGGACGAAGTTGCCCAGTTTTAAGGCTCTTCCGAGGAATCTGTGGGTTCCATTTGGCGACTTGAGCTCAGCTCCGGCTCGACAGAAGGGGGCCGCCCCATCCGTCTTCGCCATCGCATCG
>JAYTAK010001371.1:0-2394 GCA_043737515.1 Candidatus Kuenenia sp.
CGTAAATTCGGGCGACGGACCAGCATTCGCATTCAACTGCTCGACGACAGCCAGGCCGGGGACACGATTTCCGTACCCGCGTCCGCTCTGCGACTGTTCCTGCACCTGCTGACGGAGATGTCCCAGGGCAATTCTGTCACCCTGATTCCCACGCATGCAGAATTAACGACTCAGCAAGCTGCCGATCTGCTCAACGTCTCGCGTCCGTACATCGTCAAACTCCTGGACGAAGGAAAGATTCCGTATCGGACGGTAGGGAAGTATCGTCGAGTTCGGTTTGACGATCTGATGGCCTTCAAGAAGAATGACGACGACGCTCGAACTAAGGTACTCGACCAACTGACGGCCGAAGCGCAGGAGTTGGGGATGGGCTATTGATGGAGCATCCTGACGACTTTCTGACTTCGCTTTTCGAATTCTCTGCTGGATTGGTTTGTCTGACCGTTAAGCGCCAGCGGGAAAGCCTTCGAAAGCCACCCAGGACAGCGGAGGAAATGCTCTTGACCCTTGAAAGCCAGGGACTAATTCACATTGTCAGCCGACTGCGGAAGTTTGTGGATCTCCTTTGACGACGCTGCAAGGGTCGGAAACTCAACAACACATGTATGTGAATTCACATGAACCTGAACTCTTCGGCAGTCGTCAAACTTGGCGGTAGTTTATTGACGTTGCCGGATCTGGCGGAACGACTGGACGAAGTCGTGAGGCTGCTGCATCCGCAGAAAGTGCTCATCGTTGCTGGCGGCGGAGCGGCGGCGGATGAGATTCGCCGACTGGATGGTATTTGCGGTCTCTCGGCAACACAGGCTCACTGGGATGCCATCGCCGCCATGACGATGAATGCGGATGTCCTTTCGCGAGTGTGCGGATGTCTGTCTGTCGTTTCAAGCCGAGCCGACGCTGTCGCTGCCTGGCGGCAGCACGATGCAGTCCTGCTGAACACGATCGCGTTTTTGCGTGCCGAGCAGACTCAGCATTCTCGGTCGCTTCCGGAATCATGGAGCGTGACAAGTGATTCCATCGCGGCGTTTGTGGCGTTGCACTGGCCGACAGCACAGTTGGTGTTCTGTAAGTCGTGCGATTTGATGTCGCCGAACATCCGGCAGCTCTGTCAGGAAGGTGTACTTGATGCATGGTTTCCAAATCTGGTCGGCCCGCTGCAGCAGTCGGGTGTGCGATTGCAGTGGATCAATCTGCGGGCTGCGATTCCTCAGTTGCAGCGGATTTGTCCGATCAATTGATTCCTGGCCCACATTCGGACCGGGGACTTTCCCGTAGTGGCTTCGGACGACGCAGAAAGCCGGAGTGCGATGTTCGGCGTGACATATGTTTCCATGTTCCGAATTGCGGAGAAAACAGAGTCCCCCACGCAATGAGCAGCCAGCGCGAACATTTCAGAATCCGATATCCCGAGCGTGAAACACCGTGGCTCACGGTCGGGGAATCTGCGTTCGCGATCCACGACCTGTCCGAAGGCGGTGCGCGTCTGCAAAAGAATTCCGTCTTTCGGCACGGTCTGCCGCCGCAGGATATCTCCGTAGTCTTTCCCGACGGCAGTGAATTTTCCACGACGGCAGTCTTCATGCGGGGCACCGCAGATGGAATCGCCATTCGATTCTCACGACTTGTGCCACTCGCGCGAATTCTGGCAGAACAACGGCGGCTGAGGGTCCGCTTCGCACATGTGGATTGACTTGAGCGAACCCTCCGACTGATTCATGGCCCACAGGAATCGCAAAGCCCGCACACTTTACGCATGGGCGTTTTGAAGCTGCGGCCTCGGGGCGGGCTTCAGAGACTTGTGTTCTTCCTGACTGTTGCGAGCTTCCAAAAACAGATCTCGATTGACGTCAAAGCCGGTCACGACGACGCTGAATTCGTCGGCGGTCGGACGAATCAGAAGATGATTGGCATCGAGGATCTCGATGATCGTGTTCCTGGCTTCGATACGAATCGGACTGTGATCCAGCCGGAAATCGGCGGTCGAGTATTTTTTCAGAGGATTCCCGCCGCGACGATCGTACGCCACCTGCACTTCCACCGGCTGACGGGGATCATCCACATTGGGTCGGCTGCCCACCCGAAATCCACCCTGACGACTGGACAAGCGAAATGACTTCTGCCTGCGAGGCTTCGTACTCAGGACTTTCAACCGTTCCGTCGCCCCGTCACCGCTGTGGCTGGTCATCGACGAGAACTCGACAGGCATGCCGGGCTGGTCATGACCGGTCCCGACAGAAAAGACGTCCAGCAGAAGTTCGGGATCATTGTCATCGGCCGCCTCGGCCAGCATCTGACACAGATCGGACACGGCATTGCGGATAAACCGCAGTGTCGCCGCACCGTTGACATACTTGCCTTTGAAGTGAGATGTCTCCTCACTCCATTC
This sequence comes from Candidatus Kuenenia sp., assembly GCA_043737515.1. GTDB lineage: Bacteria > Planctomycetota > Planctomycetia > Planctomycetales > Planctomycetaceae > SXXK01. Next base: position 2,390 of record JAYTAK010001371.1, read on the forward strand.
CGTAT
>JAYTAK010001372.1:0-2394 GCA_043737515.1 Candidatus Kuenenia sp.
CGGTCCGTTTATGGAGATGGCGGGCTTCCGCAACGTCTATCAACTGGACGGCGGGATTCTGAAATACTTCGAGGAAGTCGGCGGCGAGCATTACCACGGTGAATGTTTTGTGTTTGATCAGCGCGTCGCCGTTGATCCGGGGCTGAAAGAAACACCGACGACGCAGTGTTATGTCTGTCAGGCCGTCGTGACTGCCGCACAACAGCAGACGTCGCAATACGCGGCTGGAAAATCCTGCCCCGCCTGCTTTCGCGACGATGCCCAACAGATGGCGGATATCATTGCGCTGCGTCAGCAGCAGATTCAGACTGCCACAACGCCACTGCCGGGGAGTACACCGTGGCTGAATCGTCGTCCGCTCAATGTGCCGCAGCGATGTGCCGGCATGACGTTGCTGGATTTCGTGAGCGACCTGCATCCGCAGATTGAACGATCCGAATGGCTGCATCGCATTGACTCGGGCAGCATTGTGCCTGCTGAGTCTGCTCGGCGCCGTCGCCGCGCGAAGGAGGTCGCAGAATCGCTCCCGTTGTCTCCCTCACGAATCGTGCGTGAAGGTGAACGCTTTGACCAGTTGCAGCCGCACTCCGTTGAACCGGACGTGAACGCCGACATTCGTATCCTGCATGAAGATGACGAATTTGTGATCCTGTCGAAACCAGCTCCGTTGCCGATTCACGAATGCGGACGGTTTCATCGCAACACGCTGCGGTACATTCTGAACCAGGTCTATTTGCCGCAGCGACCGCACATCGTGCATCGACTGGATGCGAATACGTCCGGCGTAATGGTACTGTGCAAACGCAAGCGGATCTCATCGATCGTGCAGAAGCTGTTTGAGAACCGTACAGTGAAGAAGTCTTATCTGGCCCGAGTCCACGGGCATCCGCAACAGGATGCGTTCTCGTGCGACGCGGCGTTAAGTCGTGAGCCGGAACAGGGGGGCATCAGAATCGTTGATTCGGAAGGGGATGACGCATGTACGGACTTCGAAGTGATTGAGCGATTCAGCGACGAAACAGCGTTAATTCGCTGTTTCCCGAAGACCGGGCGGACGAATCAGATTCGGATCCATTTGTGGTCGCTGGGTTACCCGATCTGCGGCGATCCGGCGTACCTTCCAGGCAGCCAGCTCGGGGCCAATCGGACTCTGCTGCCAACGGAACCTGCGATGTGCCTGCACGCCGAATCGATTGCCTTTTCCGGGCCGGATCAGGAGATGCTGCAGTTTTCGGATGAGTGGCCGGAGTGGAGTACGGAGGATTCGGTCGAGCACAGGCTTTAGCTTGCTGGACAACACCGAGAACCAGAGCGACATGCGTTGTTCGTCGGCCCAACGGGTCAGCCCTATGTCAGCCCGGGGCAACGCCCCGGGTTGTACGAAATACCCCAAAGGGGCGGCACTATTCCGGAAAATCAGTGTAGGGCCGCCCCGTTGGGGCTTTGTGATGCTTTCTTCATTCATTTCCTGGGGCGTTGCCCCAGGCTGACATAGGGTCGGCCCGTTGGGCCTGAGTGCAATGATCCGAAAATTCGTAATTGATCGCTGGTCCGGACCGCGATCGTGAATATAGTCAACAAAAAATTAATCTTCGGACATGAGAATGAATTCCATTGAACAATCAGCGGCTCTGTCGGTCGCCGCAGTGACAGGGCCTGTCCCCGCTGCGCATCCCGCCGCTGGCAGCAGTCTTCTGCATCTTGTCGCCAATGTGGGCGGAGCGATCGTCATTCTGGGGCTTGGTGTTTTCGGATTCCTGTACTTCGGGCGAGCGCCGGAGGTGCCGACCGACAGCTCAAGGCAGAACGCTGCGAATGTCGCCCCACTGGTGGAAGTTGCCGACGTGAAGGCGTGGGATGAGCCGTTTCATCTGGACATAGACGGCGAAGCGACAACCTATCGAGTTCTCACGGTGGGCGCGGAAGTCACGGGCCGCGTTCTCCATAAACCGGAAACCACTCGCAGCGGCACGTTCGTCAACAAGGGCGATCTGCTGTTCGAAATCGATTCAATCAACTATGAGCTTGACTCGCAGCGGCTGCAGGCCCGCGTCGCTCAGGCGCGAGAAGAATTGAAAGCGGTGGAGGTTGATATTGAGAATACCGAGGCGATCGTGAAGCTGGCCGAAGAAGAGAACCAGCTTCAGAAAAATCATCTCGAACGTGTTCGTACGCTGTTTGAACGGAAGGCGACTTCTGACAGCGAGATGGACATCGCGACTCGTCAGGAACTGACATCCCGCAACGCATTGCAGACTCAGCAGAACCAGCGGAACGCGATGCTTCAGTTGAAGAAAACGAAAGAGGCCAGTCTGAAACTGGCTCAGGCCGAACTGGAACGCACTACCGTTGATCTTCAACGATGCCGCATCGTGTCACCGATCACTGGTCGCA
>JAYTAK010001373.1:0-2392 GCA_043737515.1 Candidatus Kuenenia sp.
GTGAAAATCTCCCTGTCAGAAACCGTAAACGGAGCATCCAGTGACGCTCCAACGACAGACAGAGTGACCAGTCACCATTGCCAAACGCTACAACTTCCCGTTACAATCCGACGCCATCCACCCCCGCCGCGACAGCGGCTTACTTGAACCAACTGTTGCACTTTGGTCGGGTCGGGGCTCCGCGTTTTTGGCCACTTATCGTTCGTGACAACTGGCGGCCGAAATTTTGCGAATCTTTCGGCTCCGTGATGTTCCAAAAGGTCCCAATATCGAACAATGTTCTCTCTCTGTTCTGCAGGATCAGGAACAGATTTCGCTGTTTGCCGAGATGTCCCCTGTTCAGTCTGAAATGCTACGGTTAACCCATGTAGGTGGACTACAAATGCTTCATCGCGAAACTCCGTGCAATACTCCGCTAATCCAAATAGTCGGATAAGAATAACGTGCCCCAGAATCCAGCGGTCATTTGTGTGAATCCATTGCAAGCAGTTCTCCTGGATGGTCTCGCGTTTTGTAGCCTCAAACCATTACTCAACCTCCTGTGTTGCGACGAATTCAACATCAAGACTTGGCAGAATTCTCCACTCGACCATGTTGTCGTCGAAACTCAGGATCGGCGGATCTGGGTTTGGCCCATTCGCAGAATCGTCGGCAAGCGACTTTGTCGTGGATAATGTCCCAGCAATGAAAAAGATGCTCGTGATTGAAATCACTATTAAAGCGGTAGTGACCGTCACTGAACGTATTAATGCGGCCAGTCTTCTGCGGCAAACCTGCGATTCAGGGTCCATCATGGTAGTGTTCCGTCTAACGTGATAGTCTCGTGATTGACGACTTCCACTGATGTCTGCTCGTCCAGCTTCACCACGCACCCACACGACACCTCAATGGAGAAACCCGACCAACGAAATCCGCAAGTCTATTTTGCTTTCAGATCCAGACACACAGCCCATTTTTCACTGCGCAGGAACAACTTGCCGCCGGACAAAACCGGCGCGGCCCACGCTGGATAGTTGATTTCATCCAGCGAAAACCGTCCGTGCTCGACGAACTTTTCCTGGTTCACGTCCACGACGGAAATGGTGCCGCGTTCGCCAAGGACGATGAATCGCGAACCGACCTGAATCAGAGAACCGCGACCGAAATACGGATACGGAATTTCCTTGCCGGTGTTGGCGTCAATAATGTGCCCTGTTGTCCGGTCACGACCTAAGTTTTTCAGATCGCCTTCGAAGCCACTGGTCTGCCACAGCAGCTTACCGGTCTCCGCATCGATGCAGCGAAGTTCGCCTTCATTTTCATGACGTCCGCTGAATCCGTAAATGCAGCCATCGACATGAATCGGCGTCGACCAGTGCGCCAGCATATTCGTTCGATCACGCCAGACTTCCTTGAAATGTTTGCTGTCTTTGTCAACTTCCAGCACTGCCGCACCCAATTGATAGGCCACGGAAATAAAGACCCGGTTGCCAATCACTAATGGTCGGGCGGCGTTGACGGATTCGTGTACTTTTGGCCTGAACCAGTAATGAAAATTCTCCGCGCCGGTGCGGGGGTTGAGTGAGACAAGTCCCTGCCGCATCAGACACAGCAGATGCTTCTCACCGTGAATTTCTGCAATGATCGGTGACGAATAGCTGACGACCATTTCGTCATCGGTCCATTCATGTTTCCTGCCTTTCTGGTCCGTTTCGACACCATCCCATGTGTCTTTTCCTACCGCCTGCCACAAAGTACTTCCATCTTTGATGTTGAAAGCAACGACACCGGAATTCGGCTGGCCACCGACAAGGACAATGAGTCGATCGTCATCCAGTATGGGCGAACAACCGACGCCAAAAAATGCCTCCGGGAGCCTGAACTCCTTTTGAAGTTCTTTTTTCCACAGCAGCTTACCGTCGGTCATCGACGTGCAGGCCAGCATCCCTTCGGCACCCAGCGTAAAGCAGCGATCCTGAGTCAGCACGGGTGAACAGCGAGGCCCGTTGTTGTAGTCATACGGATCAACGTATGATGTCGGATAAGCGTGCGCCCAGACTTCTTCGCCCGTCCCCGCGTTGCGGCACGACACGATTTCCTGATTGCCTTCGCGATGATGAATCACCACGCGATCTCCCAGCACCGACGGCGCGCTGTAGCCGGTGCCGATCGATGCTTTCCAGAGCACGGGAGGTGTCTTTTCAGTCCAGTCCGGTGTCATTTCGACTTCGCCGGATACGCCCGTGTGCCGAGGCCCCAGAAACCACGGCCAGTCTTCTGCCATCGTGCTCACGGACGACGATGTCAGCCAGAATGAGACGCTCAGTATTTGAAGTGCGATCCTGTTCACGCGGAAACTCCGATTAACGAATGGTCACGAAATCATTGTGATTGATGAGCGCGTGAATGAGCA
>JAYTAK010001374.1:0-2391 GCA_043737515.1 Candidatus Kuenenia sp.
ATGGCCTGCGTCCACTCGTGAGCATGGCGATGCGTGATCGCCGCTTCGGACAGCCAGTGAAACGGCCGCTCGGCATCAGCTCCGGCAAGCTGTTGAAAGACGGCGACAGCTTCCGGATACTTGAGCTGCTCCCGAAAACTGTAGGCGATCTGAGCCTGACCTTCGATCTTGTTTTCCAGCGTCGCATAGAGCTGCCGTGCCTGCTCGAACTGCTTCTGTGACTTATACCATTGTGCGTACCGACTCAGCACTTCATCGCTGCGACCGAGCTTTTCCAGAGCCAGCTTGAACGTCTCCTCAGTCTTGTCTGTCCGTCTTGAAGCGGCGTACACGTCGGCCACGGCAAACCAGCATTTGTGGGCCAACGCTTTCTGCTCCGGAGCACTGATGTCTGTGGGCATCAGAGTACGAATATGCCCTGCGGCATCATCGGAAAGTTTTTCACCCTGCGGAACGGTTTTCTGGTCCGCCATCAGTTGATTGATGGCACCGACCGAAAGGCTCACGAACTGATCCACAAACGGGGAGGGCTCGGGATAGGTCGTTGACAGCGCCTTCACGGCGTCCGAGAGTCCATTGTTTTGCAGTAGAAAACCCGCATACTGCCGGGACGCATTTTCACAGATACCGCGCGTGTCGTTCGTGCGCGTTGTTTCGTGGGTCAGCTTCTTCCACAAAGTTGTCAGTGTCTGGTTGTCGTTTTCGAGGGTTGCGATATCAATCAGATCGACGGCAGCAAACGCCGTGACAGCCGCCTGCGGGTACTTTTGCAGCACCTGCTGATACGCCTTCTTGGCCGGCTTGATTTCACCCATCTCTTTCCAGGTCAGGCCAATGTGATAAGCAGACGTCATCGCATCGGGTGATTCGGGCCAGTAGTCGATCACGGACTGAAACCCGTCTTTGATCGCGGTGTTCAGCTTCTTCAGCCGCACCTGGCAGATCGACCACTTCATCTGAGCAAACGAAGCACCGGTGCTCTTTTCATGCAGCGTGAGGAATTTTTCGTACTCAGCCGCAGCGATCTTCCAGTTCTGTTCGCGATAGTATTTTTCCGCGATCTGCATCTGATACCGTTCGGCCTCGCGGAGATCTTTCCAGCGTTCGATGGGCATTTCATCCAGCACCGACGCCGACAGAATCGACGAAGTCATCAGGTGCAGCAACACGATCACGACGACCGCCGATAGCCGCGCAAGTAATGAATCAGGCATACGTCGTTCGCTTATTCTTTGGCAGGGCTGCGTGATGTCAGCCATTTGCTGTACTCCGAGTGTGCATAAAAAATGACATTCGTCCCGAGCTGGTAACAGGCTTCCCAGATTTCGGGGGAAACACCGGCGTGGTCGTCGGCCCAGGCATCGGCAATGTCACCGGGGTGATAATAGCAGACCAGTCGCCCATCGACGCGCCAGCCCAGCGATTCCTTGCCGCCGTGGGGAGCCACATAGGGCAGGAAGGGAATCTGGTAAGGGATGCGATGAACCACATCGTCCAGCGGGATCGCGGTCGGGCGAACCTGAGGCAGAATGTTTTTCATCATCGCAATCACCTGATTGTGGAAATGCGGGCTTCCGCCATTGTCGATGAACAGCATACCGTGCTTGTCCAGCAGATACTCCCGCAGGATTTTTGCCTGAGCACTGGAGATCGAGATGTTGCCCTGACCGGTCATGAAAACCATCGGCGGGCTGGCACCGATCGGGAAACTTCGAAGCTGCTCGATGGTGCGGGATTCCGTCTGCGCGGCGACCACATGCGACGTGCGAACATTGTATTCCGCCAGCATGTTGAGATCCGAGCCGACGCCGAAGTCCTGATCCCAGTCTCCGCCCGCATATTCCAGCCGGATAAACCGCACCTTCCCCTGTTTCTTTCCGCCAGCAAATCCCGCCCCTTCACCGGCGCCGTAGCCGATGGTGTAGGCGTGCTTTGTGATCTCCGTCAACTGCAGCTTGATCTCATCAATCGGCGGCACTTTGAAGCTGATCGCGCTGAAAGGATTGACGACGAACTTCTTCTTGATGACTTTTTGAACTCGCACAGTCTGGGCGATCGTTTGCTGGACGCCACCGCCGGCAGGCATCTCATAAAGTTCCTGGCAACCGTTGATTTGGGAACAGACCAGGAGCAGCAGCATGAAGATGAATGAATAACTCATCAACCCGGCAAGCGACTGTCGGAGCCTTGGGCTGCGGCGTCCGTAATACCATGCGTGCATATCCAGCGGATGCCACGAACGCTGCGTCGAACGTGCGATGTCCTGGGCAGTCTCGTGGCGATCGGAAGGCACAAATTGCCCGCTCGCTTTCCGCAGCGACTCAAACCGTTTTGCTGCGTTCTCCATGCCCCACACAAACCATGCGAGACCGATGCAGAATAAGCCACCAG
>JAYTAK010001375.1:0-2391 GCA_043737515.1 Candidatus Kuenenia sp.
ACTCAACAGTCGTTTCGTCCGTCGCACGCTTCCAGGTGCCGTCCAGCATTTGTTGGAGGGTGGTCTGCATGGTTTCTCCACTGCCGGGCTGATAGCCGACATGGACATCTTCGATGACATTGCCAGGGCCGAGGATCACCGTGTGAGGGATACCGGAAACCTGAAACGTCGGAGCGACCGAAGCACTGCGGTCGAGGGCCACATGTGGCGACAGTTTTTTGTCCGACAGAAAAGTGCGGATCTCATCGGAAGATTCCTGCAGATTAACGGCGACGAAGAGGACCTTTGATTCATCGAACTTCGAGGTTGCAGCGATATAATCCGGCAGCGCCATGACGCACGGACCGCACCAGGTTGCCCAAAAATCGAGGACGACGATCTTATCCTGATGATCGCTCAGCCTGAACGTCGTTCCGTCCAGCATCGGCAGTTCAAAATCGGTGGCTGTTTTGCCGATCAGTGCGGAAGCTTGTGAGTTCCCCCCGTCGCTTTGCGGTACATCCCAGTCAGGTTCGCGAGCCATTCTGGCGACCCAGGTGTCGTAGGCGGCTAAACGCTGGTTGGCTGTGGAATCACCGGTGATCAGCTCTCGCACAGATCCCGCTGGAAACGAACATTTTCCGAGCAGTGCCGAGGTCCCCTCAATGCGACCGTCCACCAGCCTCAGCGGCTTCATCGTCATACTGAATCCGTCCGCCAGTTGGGCCTGAATGATTCCTTCCCCTTCGTTGTCAGCCGCGAATCCATCGGCATCACCAGTGGGCTCTGCGGCAGGCACATCGAGACCTTCACCGGGAGCAGCCGGCTTCGCGTCTTCCTGCTTTGGAGCATCGAGCCAGACAATAGCACCCACTCGATTCCGATCAAATCGCAGTGTTTCCAGCCGCGACTCGAACTCAATCTGATCAGCATTGAGCCCCAGCATACGACCGCGCAACAAGTCTCCGTTCGGCGCGATGAGCACATGCGTTGGCGGGCTGTCGCGACGAAAGCGAGGAATTGTCAGTACCGCCTGCCGCGACTCTTCTTCGATGAACTGCCGAATCGAAGCCCCCGACAAATTGTCCACTTCAAAATGCGAGAGCGTCACGCCGTCACCGGCACGCTGCGCGACCTGACCATTCACAATCACACGTCCGACCGCCGTGACATTGGAGCTGAATGAAATCCCGCGGTGACCTGATGATGACGGATTTATTTTGATGCTCTTTGCTGGCTTTCCATTGACAGAAACAATGATATTTCCGTCACTTGCCACAAGCTGAATATCGACCTTTGAATCCTTGACCGTTACCGGTCCGCCGCTTTCCTGGTTACCCCCTCGACCGCCCATGCGGAGTCCCATCATCATTTGATTCTGTTGCATCGGACGATCCAGAATCTGTATTTGATTTGGCAGGAGACTGAAACACACGAGCGTGCAATCCTCGTCATCGCCTTGCCCATTCGAAAACATTGAAACGGTCAAAGACGCCCACGACTGTTTCGGCCACTCCAGGTGAAACCGCACGGTGTCGCCGGTCAGGATTTCGGGATGGGAGTATTTTGTGGTTCCGCGAAAGGCGAGTACCGTTCGGTCTGATTTTTCCTGTTTGCTGCTGAATCCCTTCCAGCCATCCGCTCCAAAACCGCTTTGGTGAATCCTGCCGGCTGCGGACAATTCAACTGCGCGAATGTGTTCGCGTGCAAACGTTCGCACTTCTGTAAGAGGCGACGTGAATTGAATTCCCTCTTCGGTGCAGGCCTCCAGCCGGCACGGCAGCACGTCGTTGTTCTTCAGATAAATCACATCCGGAAACGCGGCCAGCAACTCGGGATTTTCTGACAGATGCATCACGTCCGACGCGCGCACGAACCTGGCGTTTTCGATTCCCTGCAGAGTCGAAGGATTCAGGCCACCCAGCGGTGTCCATTGAATCGGAGCATCGGCGGCACCTTCGACAACCAAGCGTCCCTGCAACGTTCCCTGTTTATGGAAGAGGCGATCCGGTGTATCGTCTGCCAGCGGCTTGTCCGCAGTTTCCGGATCAGTCTGAACCCCGCGCGACAGGCCCAACAACGCCAGACCGGACATACTGCATTTCAGTGGCTCCGGGGAATACGGGGCTTGGAAAGTCGCGATACCGTCGTTGACAGACAACAGTGAACCGGAAACGAGTCCTCCGTCCTGCCAACTCAGCCATCCACGCCCGCGTGCAGCAGCCCCTCCCAGTGACTGACCTGAAACGATCAGCGATGTGACGTCTTTAAAGGGGACGGCAATCGTCGCCTCGCCGACAGTCAGCGTAAGAACTCCGCTGTTCGCATCGAATCCCTGCACCTTGCCAAAGTGCAGTGTTCCGTCAGCCAGTTCGATCCGAGAATTCTCACCTGACACGATTCGGGGATTCT
>JAYTAK010001376.1:0-5513 GCA_043737515.1 Candidatus Kuenenia sp.
CGAACGATCACAGGCGAGAGTGTATTGAATCAGATCGTTTGTACCAATCGAGAAGAAGTCGACTTCTCTCGCGAATTCTTCCGCCAGAATCACGGCGGAGGGAACCTCCACCATCATTCCGACCGGGATATTCCTCTGAAACGGGATGCCTTCGTCCTCCAGATCCTCCATGACGTCCGTCAGAATCATTTTCGCCTGACGGAACTCCAGGAGCGTGGAAATCAAGGGAAACATCACGCGCACGTTCCCGTGGACCGATGCCCGCAGGATTGCTCGCAGTTGCCGTTTAAACATCGGTGTGTTGAGCAGACTCAGGCGAATGCTGCGTAACCCCAGCATCGGATTTTGAGTCTTCGAAAACTGACTTTCCAGCAGTTGTGGCACTTTATCAGCGCCAATATCGAGAGTTCTGATCACGACGGGCAGATCGCCGCAGGCCTGAACAACGCGGCAATAGGCTTCGTAATGATCCGATTCTGAGGGTTCACGATTGCCGCTCAGAAAGAGAAACTCCGTGCGATACAGTCCCACACCGTCCGCTCCGCGTTTGATGCAGTGACTCACTTCTTCGGGAAATTCAATATTGCCGCAGATCGTGACGCGCTGGCCGTCCTGAGTTTCCGCAGGCAGGGCTTCCATCAGTCCCAGTCGTTTGCGGATCTTTTCGCTGCGAACCTGCATGTCCTGGACGCGAGCGACCGTTTCGCTGTCCGGATCAATAATGACGCGCCCGTTGTCGCCGTCCAGAATGACGGTCTCACCGCCGGACACACCCGCAAGGCATCGTCCAAGCCCCACGATCGCCGGGATTTCCAGCGCACCTGCCAGAATCGCCGTGTGACTGGTCCGGCCACCGACTTCAGTTGCGAATCCCAACACAAATTTGGGGTCGAGCGTGGCGGTTTCGCTGGGCGTGAGGTCGTGTGCCAGCACGATGACAGGTTGCGTCAGATTCCGCAGCTCTTCACGGCTCTCGCCCAGCAACTGCCGCAGCAGACGTTTTTCCAGATCGAAAATATCCAGTGCGCGTTCTGACAGATAGCGGTCGCCCATCTTTTCGAGCTGTTCCGCGTAACTGCGGAGGACGCGACTCACGGCAAATTCCGGCGAATGCGTTTGTTCACGAATCAGGGCTTCGACTTCGCGGATCAGTCGCGGATCCTGCGCCATCTGTAAATGCGCGGAGAAGATGGCTCCGTACTGAGCACCCAGTTGAGCCGACACGAGCTGTTCGTTGCTCTTAATGTCCCGACAGACATGTTCGAGTGCGGCATGGAAACGATGGACTTCATCGTCGATCGCATCGCGGTTGACATACTTTCGGGGGATACGAAAGTTCTCAGACCCCAGCACCAATACCGGCCCTGAGACGACTCCTGGAGAAACTGCGATTCCTGTGTAGACCTTCATGGGGTCAGTTTACGGAGATACTGATCGCCAAACAACTCAGCGAATCTCAGAGCCAGATATCGCAAAACCGGACTCAAACAGTTCACTGATCGCATCTGCGGCGGCCGCCGCGTCAGAACCAGACGTTTCCAGGCTGAGAATTGCCCCAGTGGGTGCTGCCAGTAACATCAGGTCGAACGCCGACTTCACATCGGCCCGGCGTCCATCAAAAGTCAGGGTAATCGTGGAAGAAAACGTCAATGCCTTTCGGACAAGCAACTGCAGGGGCCGCAGGTGCAACCCATCTTCGGGAGTCACTCGCACTTGTCTGCAAACTACGCCTTCTGCCTCCACTTCATGTCCCCCTTCAGACTCATCAGAACTCGAAATATCTGTGCTATTTCGAAATCCGATTCGCCTGTTGTTCAGGCCGACGCTGGCCTAGGCATCGCGATCGCCATCGTCTGCTTCCGTCAGCAGATCCCAGATATCAGTCGTTGTTAAGGACTGTTTGAGAAAGTTACAGAAGTCCTGACTGCGGAGGTGACGGGAGATGTTTTCGAGTCCGCGAAGATGATCTCCGGGACGATCCGGCGGTGACACCAGCAAGAACAGGATGAAAACGTCTTCACCATCGAGGCTGGAAAAATCGACGCCGGTGCGGGAGATTGCCACCATCGCTGACAACTTATCCACAGATGCGTGTTTCGTGTGCGGCACAGCCACGCCGTTTCCGATCCCGGTCGAACCCAACTCTTCACGTTTCAGGATGGCAGCGACCACGGCCTCTTCGTCGCCTGCTTTCAATGCGCCAGCAGCTTTCAAGTGAGTCACCATTTCGCGAATCACTTCTTCCTTAGACGTCGCTTTCAGGTTAGGAAGAATGGCATTCTGGATCACAAACTCGGTCAATTTCATTTTGTCTCTCACAGTGTTCAAACCAGCAGCAGCCGGAATTTATGATCAGAAATGATCAACACGAAAAAATGAGTCTGCTGCCTTAACAAACCGATCCGGCACAGTGCCTCAATGAAAAGGCACCACCGGAACTCTAACAGACGACATACACACGACCGCAGCGCGAACAACAATGATCCCAGGGGAAAACTGTATCCGAGAAACGGATTCTGCCAATCGCTTATTCGGCCTTCTGAATTTCGTCGGCCTCAATTGCTTTTTCCACCTGTTGGGTGGCGTCGGCGACAGACGTTTTGTGCCGATGGTCGCGATGCTTCTCTTTGTGCTTGTGGACCTGTTGCTCCATCTTATGCAGCGTTTTGTCGAACGCTGCACCAGTGTCCTCGCCTTCGACGTGTGCCACAATCGTGTGATAGCCATCGATTTCAACTAACATTTCGACGGCGACACGCGGGCCCTCAAATTCGATCGTGACGTCAATTTCGCTGACGGTATCGAGATACTTGACGAGCTTTTCCGATTTGCGCGTGATGTATTCACGCAACTCCGGTCGGATACTGCCGTGACGACAGGTAATTGCAACCTGCATTCGATTTTCCTTCTATCCAGTAAAACAAACCATGCCACTTCAAGCTGGCCAAGATCTCGTATTCTAGTGGCCGCGTCAAACCAAGAAAAGCACGACGTGCCTGTTCTTTGCCCGAAGAAGCAATCCCGTTCACTAAATTGTGACCTGCGACCGGCCAGGACTCAAAGTCCTGGAATACGGATTCATCCGAGGAATCTGACTTTGACTGCGAATGACAGCGGTCGCCGGTGGCGCAGCTCGCGGTCTGTTGATTTAGTGCTTTATGTGGGAGTGTGTGCAGCGCCAGCAAAACACACCAGTTTCTCACGTTTTCCCCAAATGTTGCGTTGCGCTCCGCTTCACGCACCCTACGACGAGCGCGGCGAAGCCGCAAATCCGAAGTCCGAACTTCGAAATCCGAAAGAACAACGGTCGAAAAGATGCGAGCAAAATGCGCAGTTGTTGGAAAGAATGGATCTGAATCAACATGCCGCTCGCTCCGCCGAGGCAGATTCATTGGCAAAAACCCTCACTGACGACACTCGCGACTGACGGCAAAGACCCGTTGTGAGCCCTTTTCGCGCGGGCTCGCATCGGAATGCGAGTCGTGGAGCGACATCGCCTGCAGTCAAGTTTCTGAAGCGGCTGCACGAACAATTGGGCGTGGTTCCTTGCAACTGAAGCCACAGTTCGGACAATCCCGAGGCTTGAATTCCTCGGACGGCCCATTGACCAGGAACCGCCAAAATGGTTGAACCAACGACTTCCGCTGCTCCGGAAGAGACCTACTCGCCGCAGCCCGGCACTTCTCACATGCCGGCATGGACCGTGGGTGAACTCCCCGAAGCTCCGAGGTTTCGCTGGTCGCAACTCGCGCTGATGCTCGGACCTGGTTTGGTAATGGGTGGCGCAGCAATTGGTGGCGGCGAATGGCTGACGGGGCCCATGGTCACAGCTCGCTATGGCGGAGCGCTGCTGTGGCTGGCGACACTGAGCGTCGTATTTCAAGTCATCTACAACGTCGAAATCAGTCGCTACACCTTGTACAGCGGTGAGCCGATCTTCACTGGCAAGTTCCGGATTGCACCAAATCCGATGTTCTGGCTGGTCCTGTATTTGATTCTGGATTTCGGATCGATCCTGCCGTATCTGGCGTCCAACGCTGCTATTCCGCTCGGTGCCATGATCCGCGGTGTGATTCCAGATCAGAAAGATCCAGTGCAGCATGTCCTGATCACGATCTCCTCGTGGAAAATCGCGATGACCGATGCAACACTGCTGAAGATCCTTTCGTGCATCCTCTTTGTGTCGGTCTTTATTCCGCTGTCCATCGGAGGGCGAATCTATAACTCGATTAAGGTCATGATGACATTCAAACTGATTTTCGTGCTGGGATTTCTGACACTTCTGGCCGTCTGCTTTTCAACTCGTGAAACATGGAAGGAACTTGGCAGCGGCTTCTTCAAGTTTGGCAATGTTCCAGTCGTGCCTGCAGAGGACAAGAACCGCGACGGCATTCAGGACAAAAATGAAGAACAACATGGTCCGAATGTCGAAAACGTGTTTTCAGCCTGGCGCGCAAAGCGTTCAATCGCATTCGACATTTCCGTTGTCGGATTTCTGGCCTCAATGGTCGCTATCTCGGGAAATGGCGGTTTAACGAACACACCAATCAGTTCGTTTACACGCGACCAGGGATGGGGCATGGGGAAGCACGTCGGTGCAATTCCAAGTATGGTTGGTGGCCACGCAATCGAACTGTCGCACACGGGCAAGGTTTTTCAGATCACACAGGAATCGCTCAAACGCTGGTTCCGCTGGGTGGCGCATGTGGAACGCGAACAGTACCTGGTTTGGCTGCCTGCCTGCTTCATCGGCCTGGCATTGCCCAGCATGTTGTCGGTTCAGTTTCTTCCTCATAGAACAGTCCTGAAGGACAGATGGCAAGCCGCGGGAATGACGGCGGGCGGGGTTCAGGACGCCGTCACCGCTGCAACCAATCCAGGAATGGGTGGCGCGTTCTGGTATCTGACGTTGTTTTGCGGGCTCGTGATTCTTGGCACCAGCATGATTGCGACGGCGGATGGGGTACTGCGTCGGTGGGTCGATGTTTTCTGGACTTCCAGCAAACGTCTGCGGGCCTGGAATCCGCAGCATGTCGGACGACTGTATTTCGGAATGTTGTGTATCTACATGGCATTGGGATTAGTCGTGCTGATCTTCGTTCCGGGAGAAGAATTGCTCGTGATGGCCACCGGCATGATGTACAATTATGCGTTGGCGTTCAGTTGCCTGCATACACTGGTGATCAACACGACTCTGCTTCCGCGAGAACTCAGACCCAGAATCTGGCAGCGAGTCGCCCTTGTGCTGGGATCCGTTTTCTTCCTGAGCATGGCTCTGCTGGCAACGTACGATTCCGCTCCAAAAGTCATCAAAAAATGGCATGAGACTTTCGACAAGCCGAAAATCGTTGCTGAAAAGTAGGGGGCTTAGATTCGGCCTGCCCGATTCATTCCTCACACGGTTCAAAATGAGTCGCTTAGGAACGGTCAGGAATTTAGTGTCGTCTTTCGCTCCGCGAAAGCCACGCATCTTTCTTGGCGCGGGCTTCGCCCCCAACCCAATTGACGCCCCG
>JAYTAK010001377.1:0-5510 GCA_043737515.1 Candidatus Kuenenia sp.
GATGCGTTGATCGCCGCCTCTATGATGCCAGGCATGGTTCCGCGTTTCCTCGGGAATTGGTGTCATTTTGCGTTCAGGAAGGTCCTTTTTCCTGTGTTATGGCGGCAGGATTTGCCGAACTTTGGCATCCACGATGGTGTTGATACGATTTGTGCCGGCGCAAAGCTGTGACTCTCATTGAATCGCAAATCTGTCGGCTGCTATACCACGTCTGTGATCAGAGTATTTTGAGTTGCCGAATACTGGAAGACAACAGCGGGAGAGTTCTCATGGCGTTTCGTTGCATCCTGCTTTGGTCAATGCTGAGTCTCGGGACTGTCTGTTTCGGACAGGGCCTGCGTATTTCCACGCATGTTTATGATCTGGAACATACGCCCGCGCCTGGGCAGATGGTGAGCAGCAGTCTGAGTCTGTGTCACAATGGACAAATTTATGACTATGTCGATGCCGCTGATGAAGTCGTCATCTTTGATCCGGTCGAGCGACAATTCACGATCCTGAACAATTCTCGCGGACTGTACACCACGCTGACGTTCGATGAAATCCGTCATAAGATGGATTCGCTCGAACCCAGAACTGCGAAGTACATCCAGGAACTGCGTGCGAAAGGAACACCGACCGCTGAACGTATTGCCGACGCAATTGCCTTTCAGTTGCATCCGAAGTTTGAACAGTCGTACGACGCGATGAAGGAGACGCTCGTGTTAACGTCTCCGTCTTTAACGTATCGCGTTGAAACACGGAAGTGGGCTGAAACAGATCAGGTGGAACGCTATCTGACGTTCGCAGACTGGATGGCGCGGCTCAACTTTATTCTGCATCCCAACAGTCTGCTTCCCGAACCGCGACTTGCCCTGAATGAAGCGCTGCGAAACCTGAAAGACCGGATGCCGATCACCGTGGAACTCGACCTGCGTCCCAATGACAATCTGCATCTGCGAGCCGCGCATCAGTTGACTCGCAATTTAAGCGAAGACGACCATAGTCGGATCGCAAAATGGGAAGCGGATCTGAAATCGAAGAGCGTCCGAAAAGTTCCGTTTCTCAGCTATCAGCAATCCGTACTGGTTTCGAAATCTCGCTGAATGCGGCTGCTTCAGGACGCGCGTTTTCCAGAAGAAGCGTAGGCTCCGATCACAATGATGATCCCGACAAAGCCGACGATGGCAGATGTCGCGGATGGCCCCGACGCCGTGGATCCTACCGTCGGATTTCCGCCGGATTTCACAACCGCGTACTCCCAATCCGACAGCGTTGTCGCGTCACGTTCTGGCTCTCCCGTGGCCTGAAGTTCCGACTGTCCCATGATCACCGGGATTTCAATCGGAACCATCGCCAGGTTGTCACTGTGCAGAATCGAATCGGACGTGTTGTCCTTGCCGTGGCCCGCCGATGCGGTTTCCGGTGTCGCGGAGTGTGCTGTTGTGGACGATGCAATTGGATCGTCGTCCGCGGCTTGATTATCTTCCGCAGGACGCGCCAGGTAGGCTGATCTCCACAAACCGGAGTCATATCCGTGAGAATCGAATGCTGATTGCCGCATGTCACTGCCCGACGTGTGCGGTGTGAACAGCGACGGATTCGGCGATGTCGATGGCTCAATCTGCGGCGTCGCAATGGCGGTCGGTATCGGCTGGTCGACCGTGAAAATGAGGCCAGCAGATAACAGGACGTGTTTGATTCGCATGATCAGGTCCGTAGTGTAAAGAATCCGTGCCGCTATTCCGCAATTCCGCCGTGCCGCGACCGCAGTCGGGCTGAAGACAGCTCTCCAATCAAACAGCATTCGCTGTGCCGACTGGAAAAGGCGAGGCGATTCAGCCGCGGGCAACTCGTGGATTCAGTGGCTGGAAACTTGCAAACCGCTTCATCTATCCCTCACAAAACAGAGGCATTGGCTTTCGTCATGCCTTTGCCGATGTTGCTTTATGGAGACTCGGCACGTTTCGCCGATTGAACAACCCTTCCCCGATCCGGGTGGTCGTTGGGCAACATTTGTCCTGTTAAAACGACATGCAGCGTCTGACAAACGCCCGCTGCGGCATGGCAATTGCCTTGATTCTCGAAACCGCCGTTTATCTGCCGACCTCAACCACCGAACAGTGGTTTTTCCGATCGCAGGTGCGGCATTGACCGTGCTTAATCTGATCCAATACACTTGGCAGGCTTTGACTTACGACAAAAGTGCTGTTTTGCGATCCGAGTCGATCGTACTGCCGAAGCGGCAGTCCGTATTCTTCGGCCCGGATCAAGGATCTCTCACCTAGAATCTCAGGACGATCGCGCGACATGGAGTTTCTGGAAAAAGTAGGCGACTTCTTCGAAGTTGCCAGCGGAAAGCTGGTACGCGGCATCACGACGCTGTTTGGTTCGTCCAACGAGCGTCACATCAAGCGTCTGGGCTTTGTTCGCGACAAACAGGGAAATACCACCATTCTGCCAGGTTCGATGCTTGATCGCATCAACTCGCTGGAACCTGAATGGCAAAAAATCTCCGACGACGAACTGCGTCAGACCGCAGCGCGCTTCCGCGCGCGGATTCTGAAAGGCGAAACGCTGGACGATTTGATGCCGGAAGCCTTCGCTGCCGTGCGCGAATCCAGTCGTCGATTTTTGAAGATGCGGCATTACGAAGTGCAGATGATCGGTGGTTACATTCTGCACAAAGGCATGATTTCGGAAATGGTGACCGGCGAAGGCAAGACGCTCGTGTCATCGCTGCCCGCCTTTCTGAATGCGCTCGTCGGCAAAGTCCATGTCGTCACGGTCAACGACTATCTCGCTCAGCGCGATATGGAATGGATGGGGCCGATCCATTTGAATCTGGGTCTGACGGTCGGCGCGATTCAGTCCAACATGTCATCGTCACAGCGACAGGTGCATTACGCCTGCGACATCACGTATGGCACCAGCAACCAGTTTGGCTTCGATTATCTGCGCGACAATATGAAGCCGACGAAGGATCAGCAGGTTCAGGGACCGATGGACTACGCCATCGTCGATGAAATTGACAACATCCTGATCGATGAAGCACGCACGCCGCTCATCATCTCCGGCCCGGCCCATGACAATCTCGAAAAGTATCCCCGCGCCGATGCGATTGCGCGGCAGTTGAAAAAGGATACGGACTTCGAAGTCAAGGAGAAAGAACATACCTGCCATCTGACAGAAGAAGGCGTACGCCGCGCGGAACAACTCGCTGGCGTGGAGAGCTTCTACACGGCCGGCAACATGGAATGGCCGCACCTGCTCGACAATTCACTCAAAGCACATTTCCTGTACAAGCGCGACGTGAACTATGTCGTTGAAAAGGGTGAAGTCGTCATTGTTGACGAGAATACTGGTCGCAAAATGGAAGGTCGCCAATGGAGCGACGGACTGCACCAGGCAGTGGAAGCCAAAGAAGGCGTGAAGGTCAAGGAGGAGTCGCAGACTCTGGCCACGATCACGCTGCAGAACTATTTCAAGCTGTACAAGAAGCTGGCCGGGATGACCGGTACGGCGATGACCGAATCGGAAGAGTTCCTCAAAATCTACAACCTGGACGTCGTGGCGATTCCCACCAACCGCCCGATGCAGCGGAAGAATTATCCCGACAATATCTACGGCACGGAGAAAGAAAAATGGGATGCCGTCATTCAGGAAATCCTTGAAGTTCACGAGACCGGTCGTCCGCTCCTGGTCGGGACGACATCGATTGAACTGTCTGAAATGCTGAGTCACCGATTGGTTCGCAAAGGTGTGCCGCACAACGTGCTGAACGCCAAGTTCCACGAGCGTGAAGCAGAAATTGTGGCTCAGGCGGGCCGCAAGGGTGCCGTCACGATTGCCACCAACATGGCTGGTCGCGGAACGGACATCATTCTGGGCGGCAACCCGGAACACGCAGCATGGGAAGAACTCAAGACGAAGTTTTCGTCGCGCCTGGACGTGCCAAAATCCGAATGGGATGCGCTCACCAGACAAATTGCCGAACGCGAAGGCATGGTGGCTGAGTCCAAAGTCGTGACGGAAATCGGTGGCCTGCATGTCGTCGGTACCGAACGACATGACTCACGCCGGATCGACCTGCAGTTGCGTGGTCGCGCCGGACGTCAGGGAGATCCCGGTTCCAGTCGCTTCTTTATCTCGCTCGACGACAAACTGATGCGTCTGTTTGCCGGTGACGCAGTCAAACGCATCATGCAGTGGGCAGGACTGAAGGAAGGCGAACCGATCGTGAGTTCCATGGTGACTCGTCGGATCGAGGGGGCTCAGAAGAAACGCGAAGAGCAACACTTCGACCAGCGCAAGAATCTGCTGGAATACGACGAAGTGATGGACGAACAGCGCAAACGCACGTACTCCTATCGTCAGAAGATTCTCGACGGCGTCGATTGTCGCAGCCTGCTGCTGGGGATGATCAACACCGAAATCGAACGCTGGGCCGGTAAGTTCCTGGCAAAAGATTATCGCTGGGAGACGATCGTTGGCTGGGTGAATCAGAATCTGAATCTCGAGATTGAAGCGTCTGACATTCGTGACATGTCGCGCGAGGAACTGGAACAGTACCTCCGCGATGAAAGCGAACGTCAGGGCGAAATCCTGATCTACGAGCAAATCGATGTGGATTTGCCCGAAGACGCCGAAAGCAAACTCGACTGGAACTGGCTGGCTCTGAGCAAGTGGGCAAATCGCCACTTCGGGTTATCACTTCACGACAAGGATCTTCGCAAGCACGACCGCGAAGCACTGGGACCAGCGCTGTTGCACCTGGCAAAGGAAGCAATGGCACGCCGGGACTTCGCTCCGCTGGACGATTTTCTGGACCCGCATTTCGCATACAAGGCACTGGCGGGCTGGGCGAACTTCAACTTCCTGCTGGGAATCAAGCCTGACGAGCTGCTCGGTAAAGAGCAATCAGACATCGTCAAACTGTTGCAGGAACGAGTCTGTGCGCGCTATGACGACAAAGAAGTGACGTTTCCAGTCTCCGTCGGGATGCACAATTTTCTGTCCGGCGACGGTAAGGAAAACGAACGCTTCCATCGCGAAAAACTGGCACGCTGGGCGAACACACGTTTTCGATCTGAGTTTGTTCCGGAACAGTTTTCTGAACTGCAGTCGGCGCAGATTTATGAAACGCTCGTGGCCACCAGTCGGCAGTTTTTGTCGCGACGTCCGGACCCGGAAAAAGTCGAAGCCCGGCTCAATGAAATTCTTGGGCTGGAGTCTGCAGAATCCAATCTGATCAGTGAGCAGCAGATTCAGGATTTGCTCAAATGGGCCGATGCAGAACACAGTCTAACGCTGAATGATGCGAATCTGCGGAAGATGAATGCGTTGCAGGTCAGGCTCGAACTGTTGCAGGGAATTGAACAGGTATTCAGGCCGGAGATGCGTCAGACAGAGCGTTCGATTCTGCTCGAATTCCTGGACACGGCATGGAAAGATCATCTGTACTTCATGGGACATCTGAAGCAGGGCATCGGCTTCATGGGCTATGCTCAGAAAGATCCTCGCACCGAATA
>JAYTAK010001378.1:0-5506 GCA_043737515.1 Candidatus Kuenenia sp.
TCAATGCGATCAGGAATGACGGTGTGCCGCACATCGTGAAGCTGGTCCACGCCGTCGATTTCGACAATCGACGTACCGGCCCCGGAAATCCTGGCACCGGTTGCGTTCAGAAATCGAGCGAAGTCCTGAACCTCCGGTTCTTTGGCTGCGGACCGAATGATCGTGCGGCCTTTCGCGAGCGAGGCGGCGACCATGATGTTACAGGTTCCGGTGACCGTGGGGCCATGCGGTCCGCACAGTTCCACATCTGCACCTCGAAGTCGCGAACTCTCAGCAACGATGTATCCGGCTTCCAGTCGAATGTCCGCACCCAGCGCCGCCAGGCCGCGCAGATGCAGATCGATCGGACGATGACCGATATTGCAGCCGCCTGGTAAAGACACTCGGGCCGTTCCAAATCGTGCGAGCAGTGGTCCGAGCACGCAGACGCTGGCTCGCATCTGTCGCACCAATTCATAAGGGGCAACGGAAGATCGAACATCACGCGCGTTGATGCGGATGCTTCCATCGTCAAGCAGCTCGACGGATGCACCAATCGACTGCAGCAGTTGTCGCATAGTGGCGACATCCTGCAGCTGCGGAACCTGCTCAAGGACGACTTCACCTTCTATCGCCAGCGTTGCCGCCAGGATCGGCAGCGATGCATTCTTGCTGCCGTCAACATGCACAGTTCCATGCAGCGGATGGCCACCTTCCACACAAAACATGTCCACAATCAGCTTCCCTTTTGATCACAATCGCCTACACGATTCCTTCGACGATCCGGTGATTGCCGCTGAGATCACGGCGGATACTTGTGGAACTGAATCCCGACTCCGTCAAGAGTGCGGCGACGGTCTCACATTGTGCAGGATCAAGTTCCAGGGCGATAAACGCGCCAGGTTTGAGGATCTTCGAAGCGTCGGCAGCAATTCGCCGCACGATGTCCAGCCCATCTTTGCCGGCAAACAGGGCTTCAGGAGGCTCGTGCTGTGCGACTTCCGGCTGCAGGGAACCGCGTTCGTCGTCTCGGATGTACGGCGGGTTGCTGATAAGCCCGTCAAACAGCCTGCCGCCCGCCAGCAGCGGCTGCAGCACATCGCCTGCGAGCAAGGTGACACGATCGACAACTTCCAGTTTCTGCACGTTGCGAGTCGCAATCTCCATCGCGCGCTCGGACAAGTCGGTCGCGACGACACGGCACAAGGGTCGTTGTCGGGCAATGGTGACGGCAATACATCCGGATCCGAAACCGACTTCCGCAACTATCCGTGGCTCATCTTTCGGAATGCGTTCCAGGCATATGTCAACGAGCGTCTCGGTTTCCGGTCGCGGGATAAGCACTCCGGGTCCGACTTCAAAACTGCGACCGTAAAATTCACGCGAGCCGATGATGTAGGCGAGCGGTTCACGCTTCGCGCGACGCTGGACGGATGCACGCATCTGAGTCCGCTCGGCTTCAGTCAGTTCGTTGTCGATGTCGGTGTACAGCCGAATTCTCTGGCACTGGCGGGCGTGGGCCAGCAGCAGTTCGGCTTCCAGACGTGGTGATTCGACGCCTTTCTGTTTCAGAAATCCAGCCGTCCATTCCAGGATTCGCCGCACCGTCCAGACATCAGCATTTGCAGGTGAGTTGGCGGGTGTTGACATAGAGTCGAATGCGATCGAGGGGCGACTTGGCTAATTATAGGCTCATTTATCGCGGGTCGTCACCCGCGACAGACAATCCGTATCCACAAATGGATGAACGATGTTTGCTGAAGCATAGCATGTGAAAGCAAATGCTCGAAGCGTGAGTCGGCGTCAAGAGCGTTCGCGATTCCGGACAGTTATCAGTGAGATGTTGATGCGTCTTCGTCATTCGAAGACTGATCGATGAATGTGATCAGATCCGCCGGAGTCGCAGCGGTTTTGCAGAATTCCAGCAGCGATGTCAATATCTCTGCCGAGTGCAGTCGCGCCGTCTGTTCGACAATCGTCTGTGAATGCTTCGGGAAACGCAGTTCCAGGACAGCTCGAATTCCGCTTCGGAGCCCTTGTTCCAGCCCTTGTTCCAGCCCTTGTTCCAGACCCTTTTCAAGTCCTTCCTGTATCCATTCCTCGGCAATAGTTGGCATCAGCGATTCCTCTTGTTCGTCAAGTGTGTTGCGAACAACTTCGATGAGTTGCTTGCGGTTAATCTGATCGGTGCCGTTGGACAAGTAAACCAAAACGGCTCTGAGACATTCAAGCCCCCGCGGCTCACCCGTTAACTGAGCGAACAGTTGCACAATCCCGTGCAACCGTGCAGGTAATTCCTTACTCTGGATGTATTTTAGCACGATCAACGCGGCATTAAAGAGCACTTTCTCCTTAAGTTCACGGTCAGAATACTGACTCAGATCGATCAATTGCGACTGAAACTGCGGCACGCAGTGAATTATTTCGGGCGGCGCGTTGAGAATGTCCTGGATCGTGCGCGACGTGGTCCATGGTGCCTCACCATGGTACAGGATCAATGGGATGATTGGACTCAGCACAGCCTTGTCCCGTAATTGCCGTTCCCAGATGCGGACCATGTAACGCAACAGCTGCAACGGCGTTAACGGATCAGGGGCGCTTTTGTGTTCAAACAGGATGTAGACAAATCCATTTCGGCCGTCCTGAAACGACACCTGATACAGCAAGTCAGAGTGGCTCTCTCGCAGTTCCTCATCGGCAAAAGAACCAGCGACGACCTTCAGAGAACTGAGATCCAGGCATGTGAGAATCTCCGCAGGCACTTTACTGCCAATGAGGCCCCGCGCAGCCGTCGCGTCCGAGAAGATATGCTTAACGAAAACGTCGTGTGGATTCTGTCGTTTTTCAGGTTTCATCGCACGCTTGTATCCCCGCGACAGCTATCCAATTCGAAAACCTCGCTCAGATCGCAGAACCGGCGAGTCTGCCGTTGAGCCATCATTGCTGAAAGCAGCAACCCGATTTCAGTGCGGCTCTTCATTCGGCTTGGGCAGAACCAGTCGCGATGCTGCTGCCGCGCTGCAGGCGGCGCTGCAGAGCGGCTTCGATGAAGCCTTTGAAAAGCGGATGCGCGTTGTGAGGCTGCGACTTGAACTCGGGATGATACTGCACGGCCACAAACCATGGATGCTGAGCCAGCTCGACGATTTCGACAAGTCCTCCATCAGGACTGGTTCCTGCGATCGTCATGCCGGCGTCACTGAATTCTTTACGATAGTCCGGATTGAATTCATAACGATGACGATGACGCTCGCTGATCTCTGTGGCGTTGTACGCCGCAGCCGCACGAGTGCCCGGTGTCATAACACACGGCTGAGCCCCCAGACGCATCGTGCCGCCTTTGTAGCGAATCCCTTTCTGCCCTTCGAGCAGACAGATTACTGGATGCTGCGTGTCGCTGGAGAATTCACTGCTGTTGGCATCGGCAAGCCCCAACACGTTTCGCGCGAACTCGATCACGGCACACTGCATCCCGAGGCAGATACCGAAGAACGGAATTTCATACTCACGTGCAAACTGAATCGCCTGGATCTTGCCTTCAATGCCTCGCATCCCGAATCCGCCGGGAATCAGCAGACCATCGACGCCCTTGAGCAGCAGTTCCGGCTCCTGCCGTTCCAGTTCTTCAGCTTCGATGCGTTTGACATTGATCTGCGTAGAATGTGCAAAACCTGCATGGTCGAGCGATTCGTAAATGGATTTGTACGCATCGCGGTGTTCGATGTACTTGCCCACGACAGCGATGGTGACTTCGTTGCGGGGATTTCGAATGCGATGCACAAGCTGCCGATAGTCGTCCATCTTCAACGGGCCTGCGTTGAGATGCAGCTTCTGGCAAATCAATTCATCCAGACCATGTTCGATGAGTCCGATGGGCACCTCGTAAATCGAGAATTCCTTATCGACCTCTTCAATCACAGCCTTCTTTTCCACGTTACAGAACAGCGCGATCTTGTCAGTGTGCTCGCGACCAATGGGTCGTTCAGTCCGCACAATCAGAATGTCCGGCTGAATGCCGATTTCGCGAAGCTGCTGCACGCTGTGCTGTGTTGGTTTGGTCTTGGCTTCCCGCGCGGCCTTCAGATAAGGAACCAGCGTCAGGTGAATGAACATCACATTCTCTTTGCCGATGTCGAGCGGAATCTGGCGAATGGCTTCCAGAAACGGCAAGCCCTCAATGTCACCAACTGTGCCGCCGAGTTCCGTGATGACGACATCCACATCCGGTGTCGCCAGACTCAGGATGCACGCCTTGATCTCGTCGGTAATGTGCGGCACAACCTGCACGGTGTGGCCGAGATATTCGCCACGACGTTCTTTCTCAATCACTGACAGATAAATCTGACCGGTCGTGTAGTTCGAATGCCGATTCAGTGTGCCGGATGTGAAGCGTTCGTAGTGGCCAAGGTCGAGGTCAGTCTCTGAGCCGTCGTCCAACACATAAACTTCACCATGCTGGTAGGGACTCATCGTACCCGGATCAACATTCAGATACGGGTCGAGTTTCTGCATCCGGACCTTGAGGCCACGGCGTTCGAGCAACATTCCGATCGACGCGGACGTCAAGCCTTTTCCGAGGGAACTAACGACACCGCCTGTGACGAAAATATGCCGACTCATATGGGACCTGCGTTCCTGGCGACGGTGAAAGACCCGCGTTCAGAAGGGCTGCTGACGGCGCTCGGCTCAGATAGGTGCTCCGCTGCCACGGGGTTCCTGAAAGCCCCGTCTTTCAGGAAGTGGTTCATACCGGACTGACCCGCTCGCCTCAATGGAGCACGCCTGCATTCTTGCTGAACCACGACAATTAGACATGCGTTTCCGGAATTCCTGAACATCAGCAGCGTCAAGGAGTGAGAATTCGCAAAATTCGGGAAGGCCCAGAGTTGTCCCCAGAACGACAACGTGGGCGAAAGTTCAACTTTAAGGGCTGTTGATGATGAAGAATGGTGGGCGGTTTGGCGAAAATCGGCGGATGTGCTGAGCCTCGGTCAAATTATGAGTCTTGCGCGAACGCTGGGATTTGGAATCTGATTCCAGGATTTCGTTCGTACGGTCATGATTTCAATACGGGGAAAGCTGCAGGGTCGGAATCACAGTCGGCGGAGCGACTGAGCTACGTAGGCGATGTCGCTCCGCGACTCGCATTCCTGTCCCCGTTCATCCGGAAGTGGCCCATCGTGGCTTCAGAAACCAGTTTCGATGATTGATCACACAGCCAGCCAATTCTAAAGTTAAAGCAAACAGAGAAAATGACAATATCGATCTTTGATCTCAGTGGCGAAACCGCCGTGGTTCTCGGTGGCACGGGAGTTTTGGGTGGCGGCATGGCGGCAGCCCTGGCTGCGGCCGGCGCGAAAGTCGCGGTCGTCGGACGCAGCGAAGAACGCGGCATGGCGCGAGTCAGGCAAATCGAAGCTGCGGGTGGTACCGCTGTCTTTCAATCAGCCGATGCGCTGGACACGGTATCACTCACTGAGGCACGCGATGCAATCATCGCCAAGCTGGGATCAATCAGTATCCTGAT
>JAYTAK010001379.1:0-2384 GCA_043737515.1 Candidatus Kuenenia sp.
CTTGGTCGCTCGATTCTTGCGATGATCGAATAGAAACAGTTCGGGGGTTTCATCAATAAAGCGTGTCGTGCAGTCGCCGTTGATAAACGTCGGATGCGCTACCACTTTGCTGAGAAACGGAATATTGGTTTTCACGCCACGAATCCGGAATTCCCGCAGAGTCCGCTCCATGCGATGCACGGCGTCCACAAACCGTCGACCGCGAGTCGTCACTTTGGTCAGCAGCGAATCATAAAACGGATTCACGACCGCTCCTGAAAACGCGCTGCCGGCATCCAGACGAATTCCCATGCCGCCCGACGAACGGTAGTGAGTCACGCGTCCATAATCCGGCATGAAATTGTTGGCCGGATCTTCCGTGGTGACTCGACACTGCACCGAAAATCCGTTGAGCTGCACGTTCTTCTGATCGCCAAGGCCGATGTCGTCGTCCGCCAGTTTCATTCCCTGAGCCACCAGAATCTGTGACTTCACAATGTCAATGTTTGTGACCTCTTCGGTCACCGTGTGCTCGACCTGAATGCGTGGATTCACTTCGATGAAGTAGAACTTCTCGGCATCGACATCCACCAGAAACTCCACCGTGCCGGCGCAGGAGTAATTCACAGCCTTGCCGATTTTCAGCGCCGCTTCCAGAATTTCATCGCGCAGCTTTTGAGACAGATTGGGCGCGGGGGCGATTTCGACGACTTTCTGATGACGACGCTGCACCGAACAGTCGCGTTCGAACAGATGCACGAGATTGCCGTGTTCGTCGCCCAGCAACTGGACTTCGATGTGCTTGGCGCGATTGATGAATTTTTCAATGAACACATCGGCACAGCCGAACGCCGAATTCGCTTCGTTGCGAGCGGACTCAAACGCCTGATCGAAATCGGCGACCTTCATCACCGCGCGCATCCCGCGACCGCCGCCTCCCTTGGCCGCTTTGATCATCACCGGGAAGCCAATTTCAGTGGCCTTCGAACGGGCTTCGTCGAGCGATTCAATGGACTCCTTCGTACCACCCAGTACCGGCACGCCAGCAGAAATCGCGATGTTCCGCGCCGCCGTCTTGTCACCGAGCGATTCCAGACACGCGACACTCGGCCCGACAAACTTGATTCCGGCCTCAGCACACGCCTTGGCAAACTCAGGACGCTCTGAGAGGAATCCATAACCCGGATGGATGGCATCCACTTCAATCTGTTTTGCGAGTGCAATGATCGACGGAATGTCCAGATACGACCGAATCGGCTCGCCCGTCTTGCCGATGCGATACGCTTCGTCCGCCTTAAACCGATGCAGTGCGTAGCGGTCTTCGTGCGAATAAATCGCGACCGTCCGAATCCCCAGTTCCGAGGCACTGCGAAAAACTCGAATGGCAATTTCGGACCGATTGGCAACCAATAGCTTTTTGAACATTTGCATAGCAATTTCCGTAGGACGAGTCGCAGACCCGTCCAGCGATTCAGATGAACAGACCGTCGTTGAAGGCACCAGATGCCTCGGCGGTGCGACAAGATAACGCAAGCCAGGAAGACATTCCACCAGTTGCCACGATGATGCTGACATTGGCTATGAGGCTGCGAATGTTCTCCTTTCCTTCAGGAATTCCCGAGAATATGGAGTGATTGTCGCCACTGTTTCCCGTTTTCAATGTACTGCACGCCGAAAACGACAGGTTCTTGTGCGGCACCAGTCAGCTGCAGCGCAGCATTGAGAACGGAAGCCGGAGTGACCGATGAATAAAGAGAAATCACCTGCGCCTGAGGTTCTTGGGATGGGCATGGCGGCAGTGACGGTTCTTGTTGCGGCATTGATGGTTTTGAAACACGAATTTCAGGGTACCGCATTTGCCGACAATTCTCCGGAGGAAGCAGCGTCGGTTGCGAACGTCGATCCTCCGGGAACTGCTGCGTTACCGCTGCGTTCCCAGAGCGAATTGATGGGCGGGTTTTCGTCCGTGAGCAATCGGGCAGCAGCCGATCGGATCTGGCGTGCCCTGGAGAAACCATGTCCGCCGCTGGATTTTCCTCGCAATACCGACTTGAGAGACATCCTGGAACCGATTTTCGATCGCCTCAAGCAGAATGAAGGTGAGTCATTTAGTATTCTTGAAGATGTCGGCGCACTGGCCGAAGACAGTATCGAACTCGACGAAGTGAAGATCGAAGCATTTCATGTAGAAGGAATTTCCATTCGCAGTGCTCTGGATGAACTTCTGGAGCAGACGGATCCCCGGTTGGACTACATGGTTCGCAATGAAGTGCTGTTGATCTCCACTCGTGCGGCGGTCGAAAGCGACGAGAACCTTTTTGTTCGCATCTATGACGTCCGCAACCTGGTCGCACCGATTCAGAACTCCACCGAGTCACGAGGCGGTGTGCGACGATCGCCAAACT
>JAYTAK010001380.1:0-5498 GCA_043737515.1 Candidatus Kuenenia sp.
ATGACGCCGCACAGCGACAGCAGCACGATCGCACCTGCAAAGACCATGTCCGCCGGTTTTTCGTACGCCAGAGCAATCAGCACCAGCAGCGTCACGAGAATTGTCAGCCACATGGGATAAGCGGCTTTAATTTTGTCCCAGGTTGTGAACGGTATCAGAGCCGGGATGCTGTCCGCAGAAATCAAGAGTACGTCGATGCAACGGGGAACGGTCTCATCCTGGGCCTTTGCATGAACGGCGAGAACGTTTTTCCCTTCGCGAAGTGCAGCGATTGCTTCTGGCGATAATGGAACGACGTCGTACTTCTCTGTGGCACCGGCAATTCTGACTGCCAGAGATCCGTTGATGAAGATCTCTGTTTCACCAGCCGCCTGAACATACAACGCCGGGTTGGGCGGAATCGACTTCAGGGTCACGATCTGCCTCAGCCAGATCTCCGGTGAGGTCCATTCTGTCATGATGCGTCCGGATGAATGATCTGCCGTTCCGAATCCGCCAGGCCCCTCATGCCACTTGAGGTCATCGTTCAGCTTGACGTCACTGTACGATGCGTCAAGCCAGCCTGTCGGCTTTTTCTCTGTATAACGCCACGGAGCATTTTCAGCATCAGCCCCTGCCGCAGTAGGCGTCGATACGATGCACAACGTCAGCATCACCAGTGCTGTTCGCAGAATCCAGTGACCAGCAGACACAAGGGCTTGAGGGCGGGATGGTTGATTCGCTTCGTTGTTCTTCATGAATGAGAGGCTAAGTAAGGCAAACGATGCGACCAGGACAACGGCCGCGATTGGACACTCGGAATTCTGATTTGCTGTTTCCAATTCAGGTGCAGGAAGATGTCGATCATCCGCTCAACCTACTTCATCAACGCCGCGATCTCTTTCTGCGTGAATCGATTCTGCAGACGGGCACCCAACTGCCCGACGATGCGAGCCGCAGCATGAGATGCCAGATGCCCGGCCTGTTTCCAGCTCATCCCGTTCGTGATTCCGTACAACAGAGCACCGGCGTACATATCGCCAGCACCCGTGGTGTCGATCGCGTCCACGGAAACACCTTCGATCGGAATGGCCGTTCCTTCATGCATCAGAATCGATCCATTGGCTCCCAGCGTCATCGCGACGTTCTCTGCATGTCGGTGCAATTCCGCCGCACATTCGATAGGGTCCGTCTTGCCGGTCAGACTTTTTGCCTCTTCTTCATTGCAGAAGAACAGATCGACAGGCCCCTCAACCAACGCCCAGATTTCATCACGGCACATGTTGCACAGAAACGGGTCTGATGCGGTGAAGGCAACTTTGCAGCCGAACATCTTTGCTGCGTTCATTGCCTTGTAAGCCGCCGCCCGCGTGCCGGGATTGGTGAGCAGATATCCTTCGACATAGACATACGTCGCGCGTTTGAGTTCGTTTTCGTTGATGTCTTCTTCGGTGAGCGTAGCAGACACGCCGAGATTGGTGAGCAGCGTACGCTGAGCATCTTCAGTGATGAGCACAGCACACGTCCCGGTCTGTCCGCTGCCAGCGGCGGCCACTTCAATTGTGACGCCCATCTTTCGCATATCGCGCAGGAAGAATTCGCCTGTCTCATCGCTGGCGACTTTGCCAGCGTACGCAGCCTTGCCGCCAAAATCCGCGACACCCATGATCGTGTTCGCGGCGGAACCTCCCGCACAGCGGTTCAGTGAAATCCCGTTCAGGCGACTGAGGACGCTTTTCTGCTGGTCGTCATCGACCAGCGTCATGATGCCTTTTGCAAAACCGGATTCCGCGACCCAGTGATCCGAAACTCGAGCCTGAATGTCCACCAGGGCGTTGCCGACGCCAAAAACATCGTATCTCATGATGAAAAGATGACTCCCAAAAAACCTGTTCGGATCGATTTGGCCGGACGTGCAGCCGAGTCGAAAATGTGCGACGCAGCATAGCAAACTGCCCGGAACGTTCGAATCCCGACCGTTCCAGCCAGCTTTTCGCACCGCGAGTGGGAATTTCTCGCTCCGAATCCGTTAACATCTCCCGCAGTGCGCAAGCGGTCTGTTTCTTAAAGTGGGATAAGCTTCCAGCTTGTCATGTTTCCAAAAAAGCCTTGGTTTTCATTCCGCGATGGCAAGCTGGAAGCTTACCCCACGTAAAACCCCAGACTAAATCAACAGACCGCATGCGCAGGTTTCCTCCCATCAGCCGTCCCGTCAATGATATAAACGCCATCGGATGCAACTGCCACACATTCTGTATTTTTCAACCCTGCGGAACTGGCTGCGGCTGCTTTGGCGTTACCGTCGGCAATTCGACGCCGCTCAATGGCCCCGCGCTTTGAGGATCACGCTGTTTGTCATCGCCACGATCCCGATCCGTGTTTTTGAACGCATGCGATTCGGCACGGCCATTCGCCGTCATCGACTTTCCGAGCCTCCCGTCTTCATCATCGGCCACTGGCGGAGCGGCACGACGAACATGCACAATTTGCTGCTGCAGGACCCGCAGTTTGCAAGCGTCACGATGCTGCATTGTGCAATCCCCAGTGGCTTTCTGACATGGGAATGGCTCGCGCGCTGGATTCTCGCGCGGCGACTTCCCAAAAGTCGCCCGATGGATGCCGTCCCGCTGGGCATTGATGAGCCCATGTCCGAAGACTTCGCCCTCGCCGGGTTGACTCACATGAGTCACTATCTGAATTACTTTTTTCCACAGATTGCCGAGCAGACGTTTCGTGAGACCGTGCTGTTCGAAGGCGTCAGCCAGCAGGATGTAGCTCACTGGTCAGACCACTACGAGTCCCTGCTGCGCAAGGTTTCGTATGCCAGCGGTGGAAAACGCCTGCTGCTTAAGAACCCGCCAAATCTTGGCCGAATCCCGGAAGTGCTGAAACGCTATCCGGACGCGAAGTTTATTCATGTCTTTCGCAATCCGTGGCTGGTTCATGCATCGTCCATGAAACTGATGCAGCGTTTCATGGAAGATCTGGCGTTTCAGACGCACGATCCGGCTGCCATCGAACTCTTCATCTCGCGCCGCTACGCAGCGATCATGCAGAAATGGTTTGCCGACAGAGATCAGATTCCTCGCGCGAATCTGATCGAACTGCGGCACGAAGACATCACGACGCGGCCAATGGAAGTCGTGGA
The DNA here is from genome assembly GCA_043737515.1 of Candidatus Kuenenia sp. Lineage (GTDB taxonomy): Bacteria > Planctomycetota > Planctomycetia > Planctomycetales > Planctomycetaceae > SXXK01. The sequence continues at coordinate 3,128 of JAYTAK010001380.1, forward strand.
AACGATCTACCGGCAATTCGGCCTGACAACCTGGTCCACGATGCAGCCCCGGTTGAAAGCGTATACAGAATCGCTCGCAGGCTATCGGAACAACGAATACACGTTCGACCCGGAATATCTCAACCGCATCGAACCCCACATCGGTGCAATTGCTGAGCGGTTGGGTTATACGAGGCATTAATTAGTCCTTAAACAAGCGACCGATGCAGCGCGTGGATCGTGTGCAGACCTCGTCGTGCCACACGAAACACCGCTGCCAGAATCAATGGAAAGCTCTGAACGCCCAACTTTTCGACACCTCAGGCTCACACCATGCTCATGGTCACAGTCTTCAGTTCGGTATAATTTGCCAGCCCTGCTGCACCCAATTCCCGGCCGATGCCGCTCATTTTGAAACCACCAAACGGTGCCGCGGCATCGAAGACATCATAGCAGTTGACCCATACTGTCCCGGCGCGAACGCTTGCGGCGACCTGATGGGCTTTTTTCACGTCGCGCGTCCAGACGGCGGCAGCAAGTCCATAGCAGGTGTCGTTGGCACGCTTGATGACTTCGGCGGTACTCTTGAACTTCAGAACACTCAGGACCGGGCCAAAGATTTCTTCACGAGCAATGTCCATCGTGTCAGAAACGTCAGTGAAAACGGTGGGCTGGACGAAGAATCCCTGTCGACCGAATCGCTTGCCTCCGGTGACGCAGTTCGCTCCCTGTGCCTGACCGCGATCAATGTAGCGCAGGATCTTATCGAGCTGCGCCTGATCGATTTGAGGGCCCTGATTTGTTTCCACATCAAACGGATTTCCCAGCACCCGCTGTTGAGCGCGCTGGACGATGCGTTCAACAAATTTGTCGTGGACAGATTCCTCAACAAATAACCGACTGCCGGCACAACAGCACTGCCCCTGATTAAAGAACAAGCCAAACTCCGCTCCGGCAGCGGCAGCGTCGAGATCAGCGTCGGCGAACACGATGTTCGGGCTCTTGCCACCAAGTTCAAACGTGAGCCGCTTCAACGTATCGGCAGCGTCGCGCATAATGATTTTTGCCGTCAGTCCTTCACCTGTAAATGCGATCTTGTCCACCTGCGAATGCTTCACCAGCGCGGCACCGGCGGTTGGCCCGTAGCCCGGCACGACATTAATCACACCGGGCGGAAACCCTGCTTCCAGCGCCAATTCGGCCAGCCGCAGACAACTCAGAGGAGTTTGTTCAGCAGGTTTCATGACGATGGTGTTGCCGGTCGCCAGGGCGGGACCCCACTTCCATGCGACCATGAGCAAGGGAAAATTCCAGGGAATAATCTGACCGCAGACTCCGATCGGTTCGCGCCGCGTGTAACAGAAGTAATCGCCGCGAATCGGAATCGTGTCGCCGTGAATCTTGTCCGCCCAGCCAGCGTAGTAGCGCAGACAATCAATGGCCAGCGGCAGATCCGCAGCACGGGAATCGTTGATGGGTTTGCCGTTGTCGAGCGTTTCCAGAGCGGCGAGTTCTTCCAGATGCAGTTCAGCCAGATCGGCAAGTTTGTGCAGCAAGCGGCCACGATCGCGGGCATCCATGCGTGACCACGGCCCGGTTTCAAAGGCGGCCCGTGCCGCGTGAACGGCAAGATCCACGTCAGCGGCATCACCTTCAGCCACTTCGCAGATGACTTCTTCCGTGGCGGGATTCACGGTTTTGAAAGTCTTTCCGCTGACTGACGACCGAAATTCGTCGCCGATCAGGATCCCTGTCTGACGAATCTTCGGGGCCGCGACGTGTGCTGCTTCGACAACTGTGGACATACGAGTGCTCCTGAGAAGTTACCGGAAATAGGGAGCGCACCCGATCCGCATTCATTGGTCGGGCACGCGACTGCAGTGTTTGTAGTATGCCGTCGGCAATCTGAAATTACCATGCTCCGGCAGGGGGGAGATGAAAACACTTTTCCAGCTCGTGCTCCGGTGTGACTCAGACCGTGCGCAGGTTCTTCAGCAGGATCTGCCGGAAGTGGTCGCCGTTTCTTCGGCTGCCATAATCCCGCACACGGTCGGCTCTGGCTCGTTTAACCGCGTGCCCAGCGGGCCGCGGTTATTGTATTTGAGATTTCGTATTTGAGATTTGAAATTTGAGATACGAAGCGCGGGGCGTTGCCCACGCGGTTAAACGATTGCCCCTTGAGTCCGCTGACGCCAGGCCTCTGCTTTCAGCAGTCCAGCTCCCCGCAACGCGCTGATTTTAACGATTCTGACGAAAGTCCTGATCCTAAGGGGGTCGGCGCGCCGATCTAAAACCCTGTCAGTGGAATATCTGAAGTCATCTGACGAGTCTCGGCATTGCGGACACGAGTCTGTTTCCGGGGGCGATTTGAGACAGTTTCGACTGTCGAACT
>JAYTAK010001381.1:0-12723 GCA_043737515.1 Candidatus Kuenenia sp.
TTGTGTTCAGCAGCATTGTTCTGCCCCCAGAATTGGTCCCGCATCCGTTGTCGGTCACTGTGACTGACGCTGGTCTTTCGGTCCATGTGTATCGTCGCACGTTGGCGACGCAAAACAGTCAGCCACAACAATTGTGGCCGACAAAGCAACTTTTCCAGTTCGGCGGTTCAGGATCTTTCAAAGGTTTCCCGAAACCGTCACCCGAATCATCCGTTGACCCCTAGACACGGGATCTTCTGATTTGGTTCGCCAGAACTCTTCAAGATCGCGGAGAATTTTTCAGAATTATTCAAAAACCTGCATTTCTCAGGTTTTTCATCGTGGGATAAGCTGCCAGCTTGCCACTTAGACTACCCACCGCAGCCTTCGCTCCGTCCCGCTGGCTGCATTCCGACGCGCGGGGCGTTGCCCACGCGGTTACACAATTGTGCCATCCTCAACCACGCAGCTTCAGCCAAGTCACTTTTTGTCAGTCTCCGGGAGTTCCGGCTGGGCTGGCATTTCGACCAGGTCACCGTGGACGCGGAACTTTGCATAGTCCAGCCAGTCCTCAAGCTCTTTTTCGCCATAAAAGACATCGCGGAACAAGTCGAAAATCTGATTCCCCTCGTCAGTCTTTCCGTCCATCAGCAGTTGATTGGCCGTTGTCATGCGTGCGGCGATGAGCTTGATGCGATCGGGATTGGACAGCAGAATCAGCTTGCCTTCGTCACGTTTCTTTTCTGCGATGATTTTCCAGAAGCGCGGCACGGCGATCATATCGTCTGACGCATCTCCTTCAGGATCCGCTTTGCTGTCAGCCGGTGCCGCAGCAACGGCGTCCGCGACATCGTCCTTTGGCAAGGATGCAATCAGCGCTTGGAACATTTCCAGAGACTCAAGCGGATTGCGGTCGGAATCAGTCGCGGTCCGCATCGCTTTCAGACACGCAGTTTCGAATCGATTTCGGCCATCGTCCGGCCGCCGCACACGTCGTTCCAACTGCGCTTCGATCAACGACACTTCGACATCATCCAGCCAGTGCCGCATTTCTGCTGCATACTTGCCGTGGGGGAATCGTTCCACATACGGACGCAGGTAATTGCTGCGCGCGTCAAAGTGGGCGACCGGATCAGCCGTGGACATCGCTTCTTTGGCTTTGATATACAACGTGTCCTCGCCCGGCGGCAGCGAAAACCACACACCAGCCCCGATCAGCAGTACCAGGAAGCCCAGCAGGAACCAGGTCTTCTCATAGAACTGCGACGTGTCTTTCTTTTTCTTCTTTTTCTTTTTGACCGTCACATCACCGGTGGCCGGATCGACGGTTACGGACACGGAGGCCGATGCGCCGGCAGACTTGAGTGCTTGCAGTGAAACTTCGCTGACGGATTCGTCGCCCGATTTAAGAATGTGTTCCAGTTCTGTGTTCACAGCCAGCGCGTCGAAGGGTCGATCTTCCTGATTCTTCTGCAGCAGGCGCTCGACGAGTTGATCCAGCGCGAGCGGACATTCGACATCTTTTTCATGGAGGTTGTACGGATAGTCGTTCAGATGCATCATCAGCATCTCCGCCGGGTTGGCGGTCACGAACGGCGTTTCTCCGACCAGGAGTTCGTAGAGCAAACAACCGGTGGCGTACAGATCCGTCTTGCCTGAAATCGGCGCGTTGCCGTGAATCTGTTCGGGAGCCATGTACGCATACGTACCAACAGTCTTGCCTGCCGCCGTGAGGGCCGTCGCTTCGGTGTCTCGGGCGATTCCGAAGTCACCCAGCTTGATACGTCCATTCTTCGTGACGAACAGATTTCCTGGCTTGAGGTCGCGATGAATGATGCCCGCATTGTGAGAATGTTCCAGGGCAGATGTCAGTTGCCGACCAACCTGAATCGCCTGGTCCCAAGTGAGTCGTTTACGTTTTTTCAGAATGTCCTGCAGCGAACCGCCGTCGATGTATTCCATCGCGTACCAGCGTTCTCCGTGATGTGTGCCGCCGCCGTAGTACTTGACGATATTCGGATGTTTCATACGCTTCAGGATGCCGATTTCCCGCTCAAATCGTTTCAGCATTTTTTCGTCGTCTGACAACGCCGGTGGCAGAACCTTGAGCGCAACCTGTTTTCCGGAATCAATGTGCGTCGCCAGATAAACAATACCCATCCCTCCCGCCCCGATCTGGCGTCCAAGGATGAAAGGTCCAATCCTGCGTTCTGTCATGACTTCGACTCGGTACTTTCGCTGGACATCCGCACGGGTGAGCACGCCGCCCCGATTTCCGGGAACATGAGCGTGGAAGCCGCAGTGTAGCAGCGCGACGGACGACTGCATCAAAGCAGACTGCTAAAATCCCGTCACACTTCAATCGGATTCGCGCTGGATTTGAGGTTTGTGGAAGCAGAATTGGGATTTACGGGACAGGAGTGCTCAACATGAGCGGTCGTACGTGTTTGTGCCTGGCAGGTTGCCTCGGTTTTCTTGCCGTCTTTTTGGGAGCGTTTGGAGCACACGGACTGAAGGATACGAAGTTTCTGACGGAGAAATACGCGGATCTGCCGCCGAAAACTGTGGCCGGCCATGCGATTCCGGCAAGCTACAAATACGCTCAAGACTTCGAAACGGGCGTCGAGTATCACATGGTGCATGTGTTGGCGATGCTGGCAACGGGGGTGATGATGCTGCACCAGCCGTCGCGCTGCCTGAGTCTGGCGGCCTGGTGTTTTCTCGGCGGCATCGTCTTGTTTTCCGGCGCGCTGTACGTCCTGGTGATCGGCGGTCCGCGCTGGCTGGGCGTTCCATGGGGCATGGTCGCTCCGATCGGTGGAACTCTGCAATTGATCGGCTGGCTGGCTCTGACGTCCGGAGCATTCCGAATGAAGGGTGCCACATGATCGTTTCGTATGTACCGTTCTGTTCCGCAGTGTTGTCATGCCTCATGATCCTGTCGGGAAATACAGCAATCGCTTTTCAGAGTCAGGCAACAACCGACGTGACATCCAGCCGTTATCAGCGACCGCCAAAAGAAATTACCGACATTCTTGACGTGGGGCCAACGCCCGGAATTTCGCTCAGTCCGACCCGTGACTTTCTGATCCTGATTGAACGGGCCAATTATCCGCCCATCGAAGATCTCGCGGCACCGATGCTGAAACTGGCGGGCCTGCGAATCAATCCACGGACAAACGGACCGCACCTCGCGCCGCGCAGTACAGGTTTGATTCTGCAAACGATCGCGACCGGTGAGCAGCGGCGGATCGTTGTTCCGGACGGCGCTAACATCGGATTTCAGGGGTGGTCGCCGGACGGCAAATCGCTGGCATTTACGATCACGACAAACATTGCACTTCAGTTATGGGTCGCGTCTGTCGACGATGGCATCGCCCAGCAGATTGAAGGACTGACAATCAACGGTGCTTATGGCGTGCCCGTCCAATGGATGCCTGACAGCACGGGTCTCCTTGTGCAGGCGATTGTCAGCGACCGCGGCACGCCACCGGAGCAGCCGAAGGCGCCGTTGGGCCCCGCGATTGAAGAGAGTTCTGGGCGATCCGGGCCGATACGGACATATCAGGATCTACTGCAGAACTCACACGATGAAAATCTGTTTGACTACTACGGACTTTCCCAATTGGCCGTGGTTGACGTCGCCACGAAGTCCGCCAGGCCGCTTGGATCCGCAGCGTTGTTTGGGTCGGTCGAAATCTCGCCCGATGGTGAGTATGCTCTGGTGGAACGCATTGAACGCCCGTATTCGTACTTGTTTCCAGCCAGTCGCTTTCCAAAGGTGATCGAGGTCTGGAATCGCGGCGGCGAATCAGAACACGTAGTGGCATCACTTCCCTTGCAGGATAACATCCCGATTGAAGGCGTTCCGACCGGTCCGCGTTCGGTCACATGGCAGCCGAATCAGCCTGCGACGCTGTCGTGGATGGAAGCCCTGGATGAAGGCGATCCACGCAATATCGTTCCGCACCGGGATCGCGTTTTGAGCCTTGCAGCACCGTTTGATGCTGCTCCAACGGAACTCGTACGCACCGCACAACGCTGCACGGGAATTCTGTGGGGCGAAAAAGACGGCCTTGCATTTGTCCGCGACTATGATCGCGACCGTCGCTGGACACGCACACTTCAGATCAACACAGAACACCCCGCTGAGACTGCAACACTGGTCTGGGAACGGTCAATCAACGATCGATATGCCGATCCCGGAACTCCCATCAGCCGAGTGCTGCCGAACGGTCAGAGCGTAATGTGGCAGCATGGCAACTCTCTGTTTCTGCGCAGCACCGGGGCAACGCCGAAAGGCGATCGCCCGTTTCTGGATCGATTCGATCTGACGACGCATGAGACCACTCGACTGTTTGCCTGTGCTGACGACAGCTACGAGTCCATTGTCGCCTTGCTTGCTGATGACGGGTCAAAGTTTATCACGCAGCACGAATCGCCCTCCGACCCGCCGAACGTGTTTCTGTACGCCCCCGGGCAGGAGCGCAAAGCACTGACGAACTTCCCGGACCCGATGCCGCAGCTTCGAAGCATTCACAAAGAGCTGGTCACATACGAACGCAGCGACGGCGTGCCGCTGTCATTCACTTTGTATCTGCCCCCCGATCATCAGAAAGGCAAGCCACTGCCGACAATCGTGTGGGCGTATCCTCGCGAATTCAATGATCCATCGACGGCGGGACAGGTGTCCGGATCCACGAATCGATTCACTTCGATCAGCGGGATCTCGCACCTGTTTCTGCTGACGCAGGGCTATGCCATTCTGGACGAAGCCACGATGCCGGTCGTCGGCACTCCTGAAGTTGCGAACGACACGTTTATCGAGCAGGTTGTCGCGAGTGCTCAGGCGGCGATCGACAAAGCCGTGGAAATGGGTGTCACCGATCTCCATCACGTCGGTGTGGGCGGGCACAGTTACGGAGCGTTCATGACGGCAAATCTGCTGGCACATTCAACGCTGTTCAAAACCGGTGTGGCGCGGAGCGGAGCGTACAATCGCACACTCACGCCGTTCGGATTTCAAAACGAACGCCGTACATTCTGGGAAGCTCCGCAGATTTACATGACGATGTCACCCTTTGCAGCGGCGCACAAAATCAGGACGCCGATTCTGCTCATCCATGGCGAAGCGGACAACAATCCCGGCACGTTTCCGATCCAGAGCGAACGCCTCTACCACGCCATTCGCGGCAACGGCGGCACCGTGCGTTATGTCACACTGCCGCATGAATCCCATGGCTATGTCGCGCGTGAATCTGTGGAACACACGCTGTGGGAAATGGTCATGTGGTTTGATCGGTATGTGAAGCCCGGTCGAATCGAACAACCGGAGTAGCCGCGGGAAGTTGAAAAGTGGAGATTACCCGAGTCATTTGGTTCCCGTGGGAATTGTTGCGCATGGTCGCCAGAGCGAGACAGCGCTTGGACGGGACAAACACCGTTTTTAGCGCCCAAACCAACAGAACCACGCCACGAACGGACGTTTACTTTATCAACGTTGATTCTGCACTCCAATTTTTCTCATTACCCGCACTCCAGAATCCACACTGGCAGGCGGCAGGACTCTCTGAGTTGTTCCGCGACTGACTGAGCATCGGCGCGACATGTCGCCGCTACGTAGACCGTGGACCCGCTGCCGGACATAAACGCCTGACGACGGACGGTTTGCGGAATGCGCCGCAGCAATGTTGCCATGGCCGGATTGAGCTGCGATGCGGCGTCGGTCAGACGATTGAAGATCGCCGATTGCAGATTCCCGACGCCGCGCGCGACACAGTCGGCCAAGGGTTTCGATGAACGCGGCATGGCCGGAATCAGGGTCTGCCGAAACACGGCGGCAGTGGAGTTTCCGGCGCGTGGTCGGAGCGCTACAAAGTACAGTTTGCGGGCAAGCGGGATCGGTTCAATGATTTCGCCTCGACCGCGACACACGGCAGCGGCTGCACCGCTGAGCAGAAAATTGATGTCACTGCCCAGGGTTGCGGCGATGGCGTGAAGCTGGTCGTCTGAAACATCCGTGTTCCAAAGTTGGCGGCATCCCAGCAACGTGGTCGCAGCGTTGCTTGAGCCGCCCCCGAGTCCTGATTCGGGCGGGATGCGCTTGTGCAGAATGATGTGAGCACCGAATAATGTGCCGGTAGAATTCTGCAACGCTCGTGCGGCTCTCAGAATGAGATTTGTTTCGTCGATAGGAATTCCGGAACGCATGTCGGCGGGAGTTGCATCGCTCAAACTCAGCGTCAATTCTGGTGACTGCGTTGGCTGAAACGTCAACTGATCGCAGAATTGTGTGCGCAGCATGACGGTTTCCAGTTCGTGAAATCCGTCAGGGCGTTTGCCAAGCACCTCAAGGAAGATGTTGAGCTTCGCGGGGCTACTTAGCGTCAACTGTGGGGTGAGGCGCGCCGGGGAGCCGTCGCAATTTGCGGCGTGGCCATCGTGGCAGAGTCGCTGTGGATCTGGCTTCACCGCAATTCCTGCGCAATCAACTTATTTATTGGCCTGGAAGACAAGGTTGACCACAGAGAGTACAGAGTAGCACAGGGGAATCGCATTGGGCACAGTTGCATAGATTTCAATTCGACGTGATTCATTGCTCTTGTATTTCCTCTGTGTTCCTCCGTGTCCTCTGTGGTAAAAAATGCATTATGAATTCTCCGGGTTCAACTCGCTCCAGGCTGGCAGCGCGAGCACCAAATTCGTTCCGCCAGATGCGTCGTGTTTGGTGCGGGCGTTGACAGGAATGCGAGTCGGCGGAGTGACTTCGGCTATGTCAACAGCCCCGTGTCGGGCGAGGACGATCGGGCGTAGTCCTGCATTTCCTGCAGTGCTTCGTGAATGGTACGGACTTCGATGTCATCAAAAGTGGCGCGCACGGGCAGCGTCGTCAGTTGATGGGTTCGCGTCTCTCGAAAACGGCTGTCAGCAATCTGAAACTGCCAGACCAGGACGATGACACCGCAGCAGACCCCAATTCCGATCCACAACATCCATGGAGTCATTTCCGCTGCTCGGGATACAAATTTCTGAGGCGGCAGGTATTGAATACGACCGGCAAGGAATAACGCCGTCAGCCCAAGCTCGCCCTCTCCTGTTATTCCTCTTTCGGAATACGCTTCGCGCTTGAAAAAGTATCCTGTCATCTCGACGTCGGGCAATTCGACACCGTCTACCTCAGGATTTGGTATCCCCGGATCCGCTGAGACTGCGACCACATGCACTAACTTGTTCCCCGAATCTCGTGTTGAAATCCATGCGTCGTAAGCAGACTTCAATCCGAACGACTGCGATGACTGACCAATGGCAAAGGGTGTCAGACGACGCAATCGACCTCGCAACGTGAATGCACGTCCGCGACAGGACTGAGGAGAAGCCATAAACAGCGTATACTGCGCTTCCGGCAACGACTGCAAATTGGTCGTTGTCAGGTTCTTTGACATCCGCAGAGTACCGAACCACGCCCCCAGCTCCGACGACGATACCCCGATGACATCGTCTCGAATTGTGCGTGTCAACACAGCCGGAATGATGGCGGCACCGCTGACATCCGTCTGCAGGGACGATTCCATTTCAGCGATGCCTTCCTTGTCGAGCAGCGACGAATACTTGCTGGCAATTTCGTTAGCTGCGGTCGGCACGACTCTGAATTCGTCGGAACGCAGCGAATTCGTGGACAGCAGGCTTTCGCTGATCGCGGGCGGCTGCGGGACGGTTGCAGGAGCATTCGAAAACAAGTCGGACAAAAAACTGGACTTGCCCGCGACCGACAGCACCACCACGACGAGTCCGATGCCGACCACGACAAAAGTCATGCGACGCTGACTGCGAACGAGCGATTCTCCCCCGGATTTCCCTCGTGATTGAAATCTCACGGCACGACTCCTGTTGATGCGGCAAAAATGTTTCGCGGCAAATCAGTACGACGGCAACCAACACGCCCATCCTGGCGTTGCCTGTGGCCTGCCGTTCGGGCAGACCCTGTTGGATTGTAGGCTGATTTCGCTGGCAGACTCAAGCCAATCCCCCCAATGTGATTCTTTGAAGCATAAAACTGACTCAGGCGTGCTGGCCGGCGTGACGAGACATCCAGACTCCCGATTCATGGAACGCCTGCGCGGCTATGCGGCAGTGGTTTTTCCTGGGTGATACCTGACGCACAGACAACACGGCATCCTGTACAGTCAGCGATTGCGACCAGGCAGCTTTCCGGCAAAAACAAAATTGCGGCAGGAGCGTGGAAAGATCGGACACGATCAACGCATCAAAGTGCTGTGCGGTGGATGTGTCACGGGTTGCTGAAAAACGCACGCGGGTGGCACCGGCTCGTTTAACCGCGTGGGCAACGCCCCGCGCTGGGGCATCGATCCGGTGAGACGCTGCGAGCGCGGCCCGCCGGGCTCGCAGTTATACTCCGCGCGGCCAGGACTGAGGGACGTGTTGTTGAGTGAGCCGCAAGGCGCTAGCGGTCTGTTGATTTAATCGTAGGGTGCGTGAAGCGGAGCGCAACGCACCATTTGGGGAAAGCGTGAGAAACTGGTGTGTTTCGCTGGCGCTGCACTCACCCTACATGAATCACTCAATCAACACACCGCTAGCCGCGGGTTGTGCATTCGGTCAGCACCGGCGGCTAGCGCCTTGCCGCTCACAAAACCTCTAATCTGACCGCGTGGAGTATAAACGAGCCAATGCCAATCGCGTGCGGTATCAATACGTTGCTGATGCAAAGCAGCAGCATCTGTTTAATATGGGTACGTTGTTCGCCGAGCCCGCGCCTGCCGCAGAGCAATCCTCGGCCACCCGCTGGAAGCCTGCCCCCGGTTCATTTGCCCTTCCTGCGTTCGTTCGCTAAGAATCCACTCCATGCGACCGGCGTCCGTCCTGATGATTCTGCTGATTCTCGGGGTCGCGGTACGGCTTGGCGGAGCGTGGATTCGTTCCTCGGATTTGACTGCCGACAACGATGGCTACCTGGCGCATGCGGAGATGGTAGCAAATGGCGAAGGATTTGCCGGGCCATATACGCATCGTCCGACTGCCTTTCGTCCGCCTGCGTACCCGATTGCCCTCGCGGGACTGAAGGCGTCCGGATTACCAGATTGGGCGAGCGTCGCGATCATCAATGGGTTGAGCAGTATCGCGATCATCTGGCTGTCGTGGATCCTTTGCCATCAACTTCAGTTGCCGCCGAGTGTTTCGATCATGGCGGCAACGATTACGGCTTTCGACCCGCTGCTTGTCCGCTACACGTTTTTGCCAATGACTGAGGTCCCGGCAGCCGCGATTTTGACGGGAGCCGTTGTGTTGCTGAAGGCTGCCGATCTGCGTCGCAGAGTCCCTGGCGATCACGGTGTCAGATTCCGTATTATGTCAGGTGTGCTCTTCGGTCTCGGTTCTTTGGTGCGACCAATTCTGCTTGTGTCCTGCGCGATGCTGGTACTGTCACGTCTGAAACTCAGTTTGAAAGGCGGCGAGAATTCTCGCAGAAACGTTACGATGGCAATTCTGCCGATGATCGCCGCAGCCGTAGCCATTTCGCCGTGGATCATTCGGAATGCCGTGCAGTTTCGAAAGTTTATTCCAGCGACGACGCACGGTGGTTATACGCTCGCACTGGGAAACAACCCCGATTTCTATCGCGACGTGATTGACGGCGACGGATCGTTCCCATGGTCGGGGCCGCGATTGGATGCATGGCAGCAGAGAATGATCGCTGATGCGGCCACGCAAGGGTTTCCGGTCGGCGACGAACCGGCTCTGGATGCGTGGTATTATCAACAGGGTGTCGCTTCGATCAGGGCTCAACCTTTGAGTTTCTTCAAATCCTGCCTTTTGCGTTTGCGGCGATTCTGTGCAATCACGCCAGGCTCAGACGATGGCCTGCCCCGAATTGCCTCAGCTCTGATTGTCGTCTGGTATAGCCTGATCTGGATCGGTGTCGCGGCAGCAATTGGCCGATCGATTCCAGGCCTTCGTGGCATGCCGGGATTTCGCACCGACGGACGCATTCCGCCGGACCAGAGTCTCGCAGACTTGTGGCTGATCGTTTTCTCATTCATGCTGCTGCATTCTGTTTATTGGACTGACACCCGAATGCGGGCTCCGGTGATGCCACTTGTCTGCATCATTGCCGCAGTCGGCTGGAATTCGTTGTTCATTTTTGTGTCTCACCGGTTCTACCCCCAAACATCAACTGAGCTACCAACATGATCTGTATTTCCGTGACCCCGACTTCGCGTACGCTGGCTCCTGCGGATCTGCTCAACGCATCGCGCAAGTGCGACCTCATCGAGTTGTGCCTTGATCACTTTATCAACGAACCGAATGTTGGCGAATTGATCAAGATGGTGGATAAGCCGATGCTGGTTTCCTGTCGCCGCGAGGAGGATGGCGGAACATGGAAGGGCAGCGAATCGCAGCGGATGCAGTTACTGCGGGAAGCCATTGTGGCCGGCCCAGCGTATATCGAACTGGACCTCGAGATGGCCGAGAAGATTCCGCGCTTCGGCCAGACGAAACGAGTCGTCGCCTACACGAACCTCAATCGTCCGCTTTCAAAAATCGATGAAATCTTTGCTCAGTGCTGCAAAGCGAAGGCCGATGTCGTCAAGTTTACGTGGCTCACAGAAGATCTCGACGGAGCCTGGCCTCTGCTGGCGGCGGTGACACAGCCTCGAGAAGTACCGATTGTCGGAATTGGATTTGGTCGCTCGGGACTGACGTTTTCGCTGCTTGGCCGGAAGTATGGCTCTCCCTGGATTTATGCCGCACTGGAACGCGGCATGGAGGCATTTGCGAAGCAGGCGACCGTCTGGCAGTTGCAGGAAGACTATCACTGCGGCGACATCAATTCCAAGACGCGCTTTGTGGGGATCATCGGTTCCGGAGATGCCGAGAACATCGCCGCGCGCGTTTTCAATGCGGCATTTTCTTCCATGGAAAAACCCATCCGATGTCTTCCGTTGCTGCCAGGCGATCTTTCAAAGTTTCCTAAGATGCTGGAGAAAATGAAGATCAACGGACTGATCGTCGATCCCGGCTACGATGGAGATCTGACGTCTCTGGCTGCTACGCGCGACGAGTTTGCTACAGCATCCAATCGGATTGATGTGCTCAAGGAAGGTGCTGGTGGCTGGAAAGGAATATGCACGACGTTCGAAGCTGTCGTAAAGGCCGGCGAAGCTGTCACCGGCAGCGCTGAATGGGCGTCGCGTGGTTCCGTGACGGTCATCGGCAACAGCCCGATGGCGCGCGGGGCGGCGATTTTCTTCAGCCAGAAGGGAGCGGCCGTGAGCATCGCCGGTCCCTCCGACAACACAGCCGCATCAATGGCTCGTGCGATCGGCGTGCGGCATGTGGGCTGGAACGCCGTGCATGATCTGCGAACGGATACGCTCGTATTTTCCGACTTCGGAATGCCGTGTGGTTTGTTAAAAGGGCAAGCGAATCCCATGATGATCCGTGAACGCATGACCGTGGTCGATCTGACGGTGGGTTTGCGTGGCTCCGCGTTCGCTGACGAAGCACATGCACGCGGTGCCCGGTACATTGATCCGGCCTCGGTCTTTGCCGTTCAATTGAACCTTCAGTTTCGACAACTGACGGGGCGCGATCTGCCGGAGGATGCGTTCGCAAAAGGACTGACGGAATGACTCTGCTGTATCGCGATGATCGCTTTCTGCTTCATCAGACCGGATCGCATCCGGAATGTGCTGAGCGGCTGCGGGCAATTCATGCGAGACTTGACCAGTCCGGTTTGTTAAAACGCTGCACGCTGCAGCATGTCATGTCGGCTGCAGATGATGATATTCTGAGAGTCCATCTGGCACGTCATCTGAATCATGTTCGCGAGTTCGCGGCGGCGGGCGGTGGGCGCATAGAGGTCGATACGGTGATGAGTTCCGAGTCGGCCGATGTCGCAATGCTCGCGGTTGGCGCGGCGGTGGATGCTGTGTCGAGAGTCGTGAATGGCAGCGATTCCACGGCGTTGTGTCTGGTGCGACCGCCCGGGCATCATGCGCTCCCTGACGGCCCGATGGGATTTTGTCTGTTCGGGAATGCCGCGATTGCCGCGCGAACCGCAGTGCAGCGTTTTGGTCTGGATCGTGTGCTTGTGATCGACTGGGACGTGCATCACGGCAACGGGACGCAGGATGTTTTTTACGAAGACGAACAGGTCGGCTTCTTCTCGGCTCATCGATTTCCATTTTATCCGGGCACCGGACGCAAGTCGGAAACAGGACGCGGTTCCGGTCTGGGCACGACGTTCAATCTGCCGCTGGAATTCGGAATTTCGCGACTCGACTATCTGTCGGCGTTTGAAAACATGCTCACCCGCGCTGCCGATTCGATCAAACCCGATCTGATCATCGTCAGTGCCGGCTTCGACGCACATGCGGATGATCCGGTGGGATCACTGGGACTGGAGACTGAGGACTTTCAGACGTTGACCGAACTGGTTCTGCAGGTTGCGGACACTCACTGCGGCGGACGGCTGGTGAGTATTCTGGAAGGCGGCTACAACGTGGATCGTCTTGCTGGTTGCGTGGAGGTGCATCTGGAGACGCTGTTGAATCATCAGCAGTAGCAACACACGAGACCGGCCCGAAGCCTATACCGCACGCGGTCGCCAATGACTCGTTTAACGGCAATACCGTTCAATTATTCATAACCACAGTCTGTGCAAAGGTTTTCGTCAAGCGCTTGAGTTTTCTGTGTTCGGGTCGGCATTTATTCCAGCGGGAC
>JAYTAK010001382.1:0-5494 GCA_043737515.1 Candidatus Kuenenia sp.
TCCGCGCCAGGTCGTCGGTGCGGGTCAGTCCCTTGTCCCGCAAACTGGCGAGCAACGCGCGCGGCGTGATATTCGGACGCAGGCCGAGACAGACGGCGACCTACTCGACGGCCAGCGTGAAGCCGCCCAGTTCGCGGAAGATCTCCCGCGCGGCGGCTTCGCCGTCCGGCGACGCACCGTCCGGCACTGCGTTGTCGCGACGGGAGTAGCTCAGAAAAATTTCAAACGCTGCGGTCATCGCGATCACTCCCGGACGGCGTGGTCCGCACTCCAATGACAGGAAGATGGAACGACGGGAGCGGAATTGCCTTCCGGAATTCCTGATCGCAAAATCACTGTCCCGGGAAATGGCAGAACGATGAGGGCAGGACCATAAACTGCACAGACAAACGCTTCTTATCGTTCTGCCCCCATCGTTCTGCCAAAGTCCGGAGGATTGAGCGCAGACGTGTCAGCAAAGAGATGGACGGAAAGGCATAACACATGGCACAAAGAGGTTTTGTTGCGGCCTGAAGTGCCGCGCTGGGGTTTAGATCGAGGGTCAAAGTGGGTCAAGCTGGCAGTTAACGCCGTGAACTCAAATGACATCCGTTGTTCACCGATTCAACGGGGTGACCCCTCAGATACCTCATTCTTATATCGGCAAGCTGACGCGTGCCGCTCGCCAATTCTCCGCTCATGACCGAGTGGAGTACAGCTTGCCGTCGTCGGGCCTCCAGGCACATTCTCTGGTTCGCACTTTCCTCGCTATCTGATTATTGGTCGATTATGGTCGCGCGAAACCTCAGGGAAACGTCCACTCCGTTGAGTCGGAAGTTCGAGGAGGCTGGCAGGATGTGGCAAACGTTCGTGGTGTTTGAGGAATCAATTCTATGGCTGGCACGATCGACGTTGCTCCGCAGCTTCGCAGAGCTTTAGAAGGTTCGCTCGCTGCTTTGCGGCGATCAGCAGAAGCCGAATTGCCCGGAGCTGTCGTTCAGCGGTTGACAATGGCGCATTCGTTTAACCGCGTGGGCATCGCCCCGCTTTGTATTTCAAATCTCAAATCTCAAATACGAAATCTCAAATAGAACAAACGCGGCCCGCTGGGCACGCGGTTAAACGGATTCGATGGCCGCAAAATCATCTGATTGGCTGAATGTCATCCAGGTCCCGCTGCAGTTGCTCCGCCTCGGCAACTCGCCCGGATTGTTTGAGGGCGGTGATGGCTTCTTTGGTGCAGGCGACGGTGGTTGGTGGGTCGAGCGGCGCGACGAGCGGCATCCAGAGCAGACTGGTGCTGGCGTTGTCGTAGTCATGGACCGCGAGCAGGGCGCGACCGATCACGAAGTCCGGGCCGGAACGTTGCCGCCTGTCGAAGTCACGGACTCGCTGCATCCAGAGTGCCGTTTCGGTCGCGCGGATGGTTTCGGGATGCAGCAGGCGCAGGCGCCAGAGCTGAGCTTCTGCCAGTTCCTGTAACGCAGCACGAGGGCCGGTCTTTAACGTCTGCAGAACTGCTGCGGCTGTGCTTTCATGCGCTGGATCCTGGAGTAAGGCCGACGCGGCGACGAATTGTCTGAGCAGTGACGGCGATTTCAAATCTTCCGGCTTTACCTTGACGCGATGCTCCGGCGGCAGGCGTTCGTCCCAGACCAGGGGCAGCAGATTGAGGTGCCGCGTGTTGGGATCGGCATCGAAAATCCTTTCCACGACTTCTGTGCATTCATCGAATTTGCCGGCGGCCCGCAGCGCTTCGGCGAGGGATGCCTGAATTTCACGCACGACCCATGCGCGCGGTTCCGTCGTTTCCGCGATTCTCAGCGAGGCGATCGCGAGCAGCCATTCGTGATCCTGGATTTGCCGGAGCCCTTCATCGAACGATGCGGTCTTGCCGAACTGAAGGGATTCGATGTCACGCAGCTTGAAGACTTCGACTGCGTTGCCGCCGCGGCGAAACACAACCGAGTGCCCCGCGAGATCTTCAATGACGCCGGGGATCACTTTTGTCCGCTGCGACGTGCCGTCCCGCATCACGATTTGATCGGTCGTTGTGAATGGCAGGACTAAGGGCGGTTCCTGGGCCGAGGACACTGACGACAGGATGAGCAGCGCGGCAATGCAGAAGCACGTCAATGGATTCTTCGAGCGGCACAGCGCTAGCCTATTGGTGCTTGGTTTAAAAGAGCCATTCGTTCGTAGTCCCGGCTTTAGCCGGAAATTGCTTGCCGCTACAGCATAGATTCCGCCTAAAGGCGGGACTACGAACCTGATAGAAGTGCCATTTGACGCTAGCCGCCGGTAACTGCTCCGGAGGCAGAATACAACACGGGTGGCTAGTGCTCTGGCACTCTTGCTATGATGGATCGGGTGGCCGGGGCTGGACTGAGCGGAGCGAAGGAAGCCCCGGGGTTTCGGGCTAGCGCCCTCCAACCCCGGCCACCCATCAATCCATTGGTGACAGAGCACGAACGCCATACCGCTCACCTGATATCCGCTTTGCGAACGGCATCTCTGAACCTGAACGGAATATATTCGCGCGTCTGAAAGTCGCGCATGTACTGTTGATACTCCGGCGACGACGGCTGGCTTTCGTCCGGAGCAATCGGATACCTCGACATCGCCTTGAACGGATACGGTTCGGATGACTGACCATACACAGTATTCAGATCCGCGTCCTTGTCCCAGCCCACATTATACAACACAAAGTCGCGTTTCCAGCCGGCAGGCGGTTGTGCCGCAGGGACAGCAAACGACACCGTCAGTTCATCGCCCGGTCCCATCACCACCATGCGATCATCCTGGGATTCCAGCAGCGTCGTCGCCGTGCCGTAACGCGTGAAACGTCCCGTCATTTCATTCCAGCGTGGTTCAGTCGTGACCGACTCGTAATCGTAGCCTTCCGGAGCGTGTCCGTTCCGGAATAATGCGTTGTCGGCATAAACGCGGCTGGAGAAACCGCGAAAATGCAGATCTGCAGCCTGAAGTTCACATGCCTGTGACACAGTCTCGGCATCGGATTCGTTGACCGTGAAAAATACCTGATCCCAGTAGAGTTCCATGCCTGATCGAATCCGGATGCGGTAATCGTCGGTCAGGAAAGCGTCGGACACATCAATCACCATGGCTTTGGTCTTGCCGCTGGGGAATCCGATAAACGGCCGCACGGTCTGCCAGTTTCCGTCGGCGTTGATGACTTCAAGCGACGGTGGTGCTGGTGGATCAATCGTCGGATTCTGGAGGATCGCCTGGTTCAGCGACGTGTCCGTGGGAAACACCCAGCCCATCAGAAACAGCCGCACGTTGGTTGGCTTTGATCCTGCATCGTCGTTCAGTTTTCCGAGATCAAATTCCATCGTCCATTCATCGACGACGCCCTGCATCATGCGTCCGGCAAAGGGCTGCACGTAGTCGCCATCCATCGCTGTCAGTCCCGGCAGCAGATCACGTCCCAGACCGTCACGGGCAGACAAGGGCAAGCGTGGACTTTTCACGGTGTGAATCCGATGCGCGGCCATTTCCGGTGAGCCCACTTTTTCGTTGGTGAAGATTGAAACATCCGCCGGATGATCGACCGCCACGAGTTTCACTTCATCGAAGTACGCGGCTTCCCACAACTCTTCCGTCATCTGCAGTACATATTTTTCGTCACGGGGTTTCAGTTGATCACCTGGAATCAGCAGGTATTCCCATTCTCGTGTGGGAGCCATATCGCCCGTGGCCTGGACGAGTCCGAGCGGAGCGGCCCACAGACAGTCACTGAAGAATTCGAAGCGTTCACCGTTCCAGGTGTAGATATACGGACATGAACTCTTCAGGATCTGCGGTGCGAGAATTCCCAGTCGCGCTCTCAACAGCTTCGTGTCGGTGATATTCTGTGGCACTCCGTCTGTCCAGATGACACGAATAGTATCGGCCATTTTGGCGCTGCCCAGTCCGAGATGCACACGCGGTGAATCGATGAGATGAGCTTGATATGCCGCACCAGCTCGCATTTCAATCACCGATCCAATCGCGTGCATGTTGACGCGCTGTGATGGATTCTGTTCATCCTTGCCGACTGGTCGAGCAACAACGTCGATCCACTGGTTTTCGTTCCCGCCATTGTTCTGCAACCACTGTAGCTTTCCGTCCGCCAGCGTGAGGACCAGATCCAGATCGCCGTCATCATCCAGATCGGTCATGGCGACGCTGGTCGCTGTTGTGCCGGGCGGCAACAGCGAACTCAGATCTTCCGCCTTGCCGTCACCCGTGCCGCGCAGAAGTGTCAGACCTGCGGCACCGAGGGCAATGAATTCTGATCGACCGTCGTTGTCGAGGTCGGCGCGATGGATGGTGTTTGACGCAGTCTTGCTGAGTGCCGCAACCCCAGCGTCAGAAAAGTCAGTACTGCGTTTGGGAAGCACGATCGAAACGCCCGAAGGCCCGGTGGCGACTACATCCCAGTTGCCATCGTTGTTGCATTCGTCGATTACGAAATCGACAGCGTCGGCAGGAAACGGCAGATCTGTTTGCCAGCGAAAACGCCCGTGAAGAATGTTCTGCAGCCAGCCAGCTTTTCCGTCGCCCGAGACGCCCACAATGTCCATGGCGAGGTCGCGGTTAAAATCGGCGATGGCCAGCGATACGATCGCGTGTTGAGGAAGGCTCACTCCGCTGGTGACTGTTTCAAACGCTTCGCCGTCATTCAGGTTCTTCCACAGCGCAAGCCCTGCCGAGGTGGCAAAGATCAGATCCAGATCCCCATCGGCCTCCAGATCGGCAGCAACAGCATCATTGATGCCCGTCACGTTCGCCGTTTGCGGCATCAGAATCAGACTGCGTGTGTTGTCCTCATTGAGTTGATTGCGAAACAGGGCGACTCCGGCGTCACTCCATGCCACAATATCGGCATCCGTATCAAACCAGCGCTGCTGCCCGGTAAGATCCTTGACAATTTTATGGTCCCCGTCACGATCCCGCATTAAAGCGGGGTACTTAAGGTCCGACAATGCACGATCAAAGTCGCGATCCAGATCGGCGAGCAGGAAATGCGTGAAGGGGATTGCATCAGCGGGAGTCTCCATGATGACTGACCAATCGACCGAATCCGGAGCAGCGTGCGAGTAGACTCGAACGTGGCCATCCTGGACCAACACCAGATCATCGTATCCGTCGAGATTCATGTCGAGGGCCTGTACTTGAGTCGCCCCCGTCACGTCCGGCAGTCCTGTGCCGACCGTAAATGCCTGCAGGACGGTCGGCTCAGCCTTCGTAAACAGGCTCCCTCGCACATCGGCTGAAAGCGGCAGTGTCGAAGCCAGATCGATTGACAGGTAATCCAGCAGGTTCCGATCGATCCGCCGCAGATCGATCTGCGTGGCCTGTTCCGGCACCACGAGATTCCTGACGATCATGGCTGGACCCATCTGCGCGCCGGGCTTAGCGGCGGGAGTCGCCAGCGTCTTCTGAATCGTTTCAATGAGGTCAATTCTGCGTTGCGATTTGATGGCAGAATTCAACGGTTCCAGCAGGA
>JAYTAK010001383.1:0-12708 GCA_043737515.1 Candidatus Kuenenia sp.
CCAACACAACTTCAGATCGAGGCTTTCGACGCGCTGCCGAAGTCATTTACGTCAATTACCGTTGGTGACCCGCAGGGAAGTTGGCAGGCTTTGATCAAGTTGGCACCCATCATCCTGTCTGGCGGTCAGGTCGCTCTGAGGGAAAATCGCATCATTCCGCCGGACGTGGATTTGCCCATTACCATTGCCGATATTCCGCCGGCGGAACTTGTCGTCCGGCCACTGTTCCCGAACGTGGCGGTCACGATATCGGACGGAAACGGAATTCACATCACTTCGCGACAGTCACTGCCGGGCATCCCGATCATCGGTGGGATCAGCGAAGGCAACGGAGTGGTGACCGTGGCCATCGGGACAGCATTACTTCTGCCTGCCATTCAACAGGCTCGCGAAGCTGCCCGTCGGACTCAATCAAAGAATAACCTGAGGCAGATTGCTTTGGGTCTGCACAACTTTCACGATGTTTATCAAAGTTTTCCCGCCGGCACGCATCCGAATGAAAAGCTGAAACCCGAGGAGCGGCTTAGCTGGCAGGCTGCAATCCTGCCGTTCGTCGAGCAGTCCGCTTTGCATCAATCGATCAATTTTGAAGAGGCATGGGATGACGAATCCAACAAGAAAGCAGCAGAGATCAGAGTCCCGGTCTACATGAATCCAGGCTATCCGGCAGCTTCGGTCGGTCTGGCTGAAACTCATTATGTGGGGATCGCCGGACTTGGCAAAGACGCACCGATGCTTCCGGCCAACAGCAACCGCGCCGGAGTGTTCGCGTTCAATCGCAAGACCGGTATCCGGGACATCACGGATGGAACGTCGAACACGATGATGACCAGCGAGGCATCCGGGCAGTTCGGCTCATGGATTGCGGGCGGCAACGCGACGATTCGACCACTGACGAAGAAACCGTATATCAACGGCCCGGACGGAATCGGCGGACCGTTTACCGGGGGAGTGCAAATCGGTCTCGCCGACGGTTCAGTGCGTTTCGTATCGGAAAACATCGATCCCGCCATCTTTGAACGCCTTTCCACAATGGCTGACGGTCAAGTGATCGGAGACTTCTGAGGCTATACGTCATTACCTCGTTTAACCGCGTGGGCATCGCCCCGCGCTGTGTGGCACAAACGCGGCCCGCTGGGCACGCGGTTAAACAATTACCTCTTACATCAGGAATTGTCGCGTTGTGACAGGCAACCGCGAGCGATCGGGATTCCGTGTTTGAAAGCGTGGGTAACTGGCGGAAAGGCGGATGAACATGTACCTTGCAGTGGCATTACCGGTTTAACCGCGTGGGCATCGCCCCGCGCTGTGCCGCACAATCGCGGCCCGCTGGGCACGCGGTTAAACGAATTGCCTCTTACATCATGAAGGAATCCCTGAGATGCTCAGACATCAGACCTTAGCCATACAATCGCTGCTTCACCGTCGTGGTCAGATGAGTACCACGGCGATCGTGTTTTTAGTCCTTGGGATTGTGTTCTTCGTGATGGTTGTCGTGGGGGCCGTTTTGCTGGCTCTATTGCTGCCAGCCGTCCAGCAGGCACGCTCAGCCGCGCGTCGGACTCAATCGAAGAACAACCTGAAGCAGATTGCATTGGCATTGCACAATTATGCCGAGATTTATGATGGAGATTTACCCATTGGAACGTATCCGAATGAAAAGCTCAAACCTGAGGAGCGACTCAGTTGGCAGGCTGCAATCCTGCCGTACATGGAGCAGTCTTATCTGCATCAGTCGATCAATTTTGACGAGGCATGGAGTGACGAATCCAACAGGATCGCTGCAGGGACCAGACTCCCGGTCTACATGAATCCAGGCCATACCGCAGCTTCGGTGGGGGCGGCTGAAACCCATTATGTGGGAATTGCCGGACTTGGCACAGACGCACCGACGCTTCCGGCAGACAGCAATCGCGCGGGAGTGTTTGCCTTCGATCGCAAGACCAATTTCCGGGACATCACGGACGGAACTTCCAATACGATGATGATCAGCGAAGCGTCCGGGCAGTTTGGTTCATGGATTGCCGGCGGCAACGCGACGATGCGATCACTGACGCAAAAACCGTATATCAACGGTCCGGACGGAATCGGCGGACCATTTACCGGGGGCTGTCAAATCGGTCTCGCCGACGGTTCAGTGCGTTTCGTCTCGGAAAACATCGATCCGGTTGTCTTTGAGCATCTTTCCACAATGGCTGACGGGAATGTGATCGGGGAATTCTGAGGTCATACGTCATTATCTCGTTTAACCGCGTGGGCATCGCCCCGCGCTTTGCCGCACAAGCGCGACCCGATGGGCACGCGGTTAAACGAATTACCACTTACATCATGATACATCATGAAGGAATCCGTCCCTTGATTGGAGATCCGCAAATGCCTCGTCCATGCGTTGTTGTTTCCGGAATTGCTCGATCCATACTTCTGATCAACATGGCTTCACTGTGGATTGGCTGTAGTGAATCAAATGAAGCGGTGAATTCGCGGACTGTGCCTGATTCGTCGGTCGTCGAATCATCCTCGCCCGTTACGACCCCTGTTGACGTCAAGGTGTCGGAACCTCCAGCCGCAGCCACGCCCGACAACGTAACGGCCGCAACGACACCGGAAGTCCCCGAACCTGTCGTGACAGAACCATCAAAGCCCAAACGTGAGCCGATCTATGTGGAAGAAGCCAACGGAAAAGAACTCATTGCTGCCGCGCTGAAGAAAGCTCAGCGAGATCACAAACATGTGCTCATCGAATGGGGCGGCAACTGGTGTGGATGGTGTTACAAGCTGCATGACGTATTCCACAACGATGCCGAAGTGCATCCCATCGTGCATGAAGAGTTCGTGTTGGTAATGATTGACTCCGGCAAAAACGAAGATCTGATGCTTGAATATGGCGGGAAGGATCGTGAGTACAGTTATCCGCATCTCACGGTGCTGGACGATCAGGGCGCGGTGCTGACGAACCAGGAAACAGGTTCGCTCGAAGAGGGCCCGAAGCACGATCCAAAACTTGTCTCTCAGTTCCTCCGCACATGGGTTCCTGAAGAAGTGGATGCTGAACAGTTGCTTGCAGATGCTCTCAAGAATGCAGCGGAGCAGGATAAGAGAGTGCTGGTCCGAGTCGGAACTCCGTACTGCGGCTGGTGTACTGTCCTTGCGCAATTTGTCCAGGACCATGAATCACTCATGGCAGCCGACTATGTGGACATCAAGATTGACACGATGCGCATGACGAATGGCGAACAGGCTGCGGCACGGCTGGCACCCAGTGAATCCGGCGGGGTTCCGTGGATGGTGATTCTCGACGCATCGGGAAAAGAGCTTGCGTCATCACACGGTCCGGACGGCAACATCGGATATCCCTATCAGCCGAATGAGATCGCTCATTTCATCACGATGCTCCGCGACACACGCAAGAGACTGACGGATGCCGATCTGGACTCCATCGCCGCGGACCTGAATTTATACCGCGACCAACGCGAGGCGAAGGGGCAATAAGCCTGGACCGTTGCCTGTTCAGCATCGCCTATTCAACGTTCGCAACGACCACACGGCATCATGGTTCGATGGGGATAAGCCCCCAGTCGTGGCGACTCGTTTTAATCGTTTAACGGCAAGCCGCAGGCGTCGTTGTCACGTTGCGCCTACGCCTGCGGCTCGCCGTTAAACGAAAACATCGACTTTGTAAATTAGATTATCGCGGATGCCATCACGGGAACACGATCGTCAGCGGTGCCGTGTAAATCGGCTGCGCGATGCCCGTGTTCACGCCTGGCAGGCTGATGTTGGTGGCTTCGGTGTTGTCGAACACGCTTTCGATTGTCAGAGCGCCGAATTTCGGCATCAGCGAGTTTGGTGCGACCGGGATATTCTCAATCAGAATTGCGGCCGGATCCTGAGAGTCCACAATATTCGTTGTGGTGCTTGTGATCGTTCCCGTGACGTTGTTCAAATGGATGCCGTGATTTGCACCCGGGCTGTCTTCCGACTTCAGCGATGTGAAGTTCAGTGCCGTCATTGTGTCGCTCAGGTCGAGCACAGCGCCCGACTGAGTTTCCATCGTGCTCCCCGGTGTGCTGCCGACAGTCAGGTCTGGAGATGTCGCCACGAGCAGGCCCGGACCATTGTTGTTGAAGATCTTTGCCACTCCGAGATTCAGGTCGCCCATGGAATTCTGGATCGAGACACCAGCCCCTGCCACATCTCCAGGCACTGCACCAACCGTGAGTGTCCCTGCGGCAACTGGCTGAATGCCCGGCGTTATCAGGTTGGAGTCAAATGTGACTGTGTTGAACAATGCGCCTCGATTGGCGGCTTTCGTGACGGAGTTTCCGGAGAATCCGAAGACCGTCGTGATCCCTGCTCCGGCTGAGCCATCAACCACGATTCCGGCTCCAGCAGACGATGCCACAGTCAGGCTGTCGAGTTGAACGGTCGCAGCACCGGTTGAACCAGCGCCGGTCGATACGTTGACGGCATCCTGCTGGACGCTGATCGAGTTCGAAGCGGTTGCTGACATCGGAGCACCGGAAAGATTCAGCAGTAGATCACCGGCGCCCGTGACATTGGCATCGATACCTTTGATGCTTCCGACCGTGTTCGTAATCGTCAGGCCCGTCGCCGTGACCGTTCGGTCGGTGGCCGTGGTATTGATCTCAAGGGCGGTGTTGCCCGAATTCTGAATCGTGACCGACGACAGGCTCGCCGACGAATTATTCAGCAGGATGCCGCGCTGCACGGGATTGGCGATCAACAGATTACTCATGCTCACATCCGTCGATGATGTCAGGCTGATCGCGTCCGCTGGCGATAGTGCAATCCGATTGTTGACCAGAGAAATGCCCATCACGTTCGTGCCCACAACGCCGCCTTGCACTTCAAACCCGTTCAGGACCGTGTTGTCTGCCAGCGTAATGTTGCCCACAATCTTTGACGGCAGTGCCGTCAGGGAACTGTTGACGCCCGAGAGAGGCACTTTGACAGAACCGACATTCGTGCTCACGAACTGAGTTGGACCGTTGGAAAACAGACTCGAACCCGCCGTCATCGTCACGTTTTCCGTAAACGTACCTCCGAATGGCGTGTAGACGATTCCCGTGGCCGAAAGCGGATCGAGCATGGCGCTGGAAATTGTTCCGTAGGGATTTTCAATCGTGCCGGTTCCCGCTCCGCCAGGGACAACATGCAGGAAGTTGAGCGGAGTTCCCCCGGACGTCGTCAGCCGCGAACTTTCATCCTGCAGCACGATGTTCTGCCGACGATACACCGGATCTGCAAGACGGTGCCGTATGGTTTCACCGTCGCCAGATCCGTCGGCCTGGCGAAACTTGTGCCGCATCGAACGGCGAGCAAGTGTCGTACGATGGAAAACCGTCTGGCGCAGTTCAATCATTCCGTTCACAGTCTGGCCGAACAGATCGTCATCCTGAACTGAAACGCCAACGACGACACTGTCTCGCCACGCCGCTTCAGCTCGTACCCGCCACCCGGCAGCTTCGATCGTATGATTCGAATCGTAATAGTAGCCACCGCCGAAGAAGCGGGTTGAGACCTGATAAAACGTCGGCAGATTGACACCCGCTTCCGCATCCATGCCCGAAAGCGCGCTCGTGGAGGGAAGGATGAGGCCGTTGCCCAGGAAGTAGGCGTTCCACTGCTGATGCTGATATGTATCGTTGACCGCCGGAGTGTAACCGTTGGCTCGGAAGTCAAAGACCTGCCCGAGCGATTCCACGCCAATGCCTGCCTGATTGAACAGGAGCATATTGTTGTTACGCGTGTCCCAGTAACCATTGATGCCGTAAATGCGATTCTGGTCTTCTGCGAACCAGCGGTATCCGGTTCCTACATTGCTTCCGAATTCTGCGTCGTTGAAGATCAGTCCGCGAAAGTCACCGAACCACATGGTCGAATCGGATTCGGCGGAGAGCGGAAGAAACCAGTCGAGAGAACTGTAGCTGTTCGTGTGTCCAACTCCTGCACCAGACACATGCCGCGCTGAGAAACGCGTCAGGTACGGATCCGGCGCGTCCTGCGCTCCGGCAGTTTTCGCCGCTGCGACCGTTGCGATGGTAAGGAGGATAAGGAACCAGCGTTTCATGTTGACCCGCAGAAGCGCAGAGGCGAAAAAAACGGAGCTGTTCCTGCTGTATCGGCTGCGACAATCGTTCCGAACAAAGCGAATTTGCAGGCTCAGGGATCTGCCGAAAGTACCCGACGAAAGATTCCACTTCGGAGAGCAGGGCAGAAACTCATGGAAGCCGCAGAACAGGGGGAGTCGGCAATTTGTACGGCGCTCGCGGTCCACGTGAACGTTGATCGGGGCAGCCGTGTCTCGAAGGGGCGGATCGCGTGCATTCGACGAATCGCCGCGATTTGACTAAATTGCTGCCCCGATACCATGCCTTCACGGCTCAGCCCGATTTTCTCTACATGCAAGTCTCTTCGTTCCCATGACCACTGAACTTCCAAAGACATACGAACCTGCCGCCGCACAAACTCGCTGGGTAGAACACTGGCTGTCCAGCGGCTACTGCAACGCTGATCCGGTTCCGGGTAAGGAACCGCACACGATCATGATCCCGCTGCCGAACGTGACCGGAGCCCTGCACATGGGGCACTGTCTGAACGGCACGATTCAGGATTTGTTGACACGCTGGCGACGCATGCAGGGCAGGGTGGCGCTGTGGATGCCGGGCACCGACCACGCCGGCATCGCGAC
Organism: Candidatus Kuenenia sp.; assembly: GCA_043737515.1. GTDB lineage: Bacteria > Planctomycetota > Planctomycetia > Planctomycetales > Planctomycetaceae > SXXK01. The sequence continues at coordinate 6,713 of JAYTAK010001383.1, forward strand.
GCAGGCGGTGGTTGAACGCCGGATGCTGGAAGAAGAAAAACTGACTCGCCACGACATCGGCCGCGATGCCTTGGTCGAACGCATCTGGAAGTGGAAGGATGAGTACGAAGCTCGCATTCTGAATCAGCTAAAGCAGATCGGTTCCAGTTGCGACTGGCGCCGAGTCCGGTTCACGCTGGACGAAGTCTGCAGTAAGGCCGTGCGGCGGACGTTTTTCAAGATGTTCAGCGATGGATTGATTTATCGCGGCAAGCGACTTGTGAACTGGGACACGTATCTGCAGACGGCCGTGGCCGATGATGAAGTGTTTCACGAAGACGTTGCCGGACATTTCTGGACGATGAATTATCCGGTTGTTGAAAGGCGAGCGGAGGGCGTCAGCCCTCCGGTACAACCTGGTGACAATTGTACCGAAGGGTTAACACCCTCCGCTCGCCAGGACTGGATCCCCACCGGGCAGAAGATCAGCTTCTCCACAACTCGCCCGGAAACCATGCTCGGCGACACGGCCATCTGCGTTCATCCCACTGACGAGCGCTACATCGACCTGATCGGCAAGCACGTTCAGATTCCTGCCAACGGCCGCATCATTCCGATCATTGCCGATGCGTTGCTGGCCGACAAGACGCTCGGCACGGGAGCCGTCAAGGTCACTCCGGCACACGACCCGAACGACTACGCCTGCGGTCTGCGCAACAACCTCGAAATGATCAACATCCTGAACACGGATGGCACGATCAACGAAAACGGCGGCGAATACCAGAGCCTCGATCGCTTTGAAGCTCGCAAGAAGATCGTGGCGAAGATGGAAAGTCTCGGACACTTCGAAAAGGTCGAAGACCGCGTCATCCCGATGATGTACAGCGACCGTTCCAAGACGGCGATTGAGCCGTTCTTAAGCGATCAATGGTTCGTGAAAATGGACCACCCGAAGTTCCGATTGGCACAATCGGCGATCGACGCAGTGAACGACGGTCGCGTTCGCTTCTTCCCGCAGCGGTATGCCAAGACGTATCTCGACTGGCTGGGCGAGAAACGCGACTGGTGCATCAGTCGGCAGCTTTGGTGGGGACATCGGATTCCGGTTTGGAAGCTGACTCACGATGCGATGAGTGACGACGACAAAGTTAAGCTCAGTGAATATGTCGCTGAGCACGGTTACGACTCAGTGGATGCAACCATGCTGGTGGAGCAACTGTTGTCTGCCAACTCGGGTGGAAAAGTTACGAGCCTTGGTCCAGCGTGCCATAGTCAAATTCGGGCTGTGTCTGGCGCAGATCAGGTTTGCATTCTCGTGTGCATTGACGCAGAAAATGCCGACGCAGAAAAGGCACTAGAGGACGCTGGATTCGAACGCGACTCCGACGTCCTCGACACTTGGTTCAGCTCCGCACTGTGGCCGCATGCGACCCTGGGCTGGCCAGATTTGGCTCACAATCCTCCGATCGCAGTATCGACGAACATTGTTGCTCCTGAACGCTTTTCGGGACAGGAGATTGGCGCTGCCGAGCAAGCTCGACAACAGCTCCCGGCAGCGCTTGAGCAATCGGAACAGTTTGACGCACTAAATCACGAACTTGAAGCGCTGTATGCGGAGCTTGAAGATTCGAGGATGTCCGACGCCCGAAGAAAGCAAATCTCTGACACGTTGCCATCGCTAATCAACGAAGAGCAGAATTTTCGGTCAGTCGGACCCGAAAAAATGCAGACGGCGAATGATGTATTGAGTTTCTTCTACCCTGGTTCCGTCCTCGTCACCTCCCGCGACATAATCACGCTGTGGGTCGCGCGCATGGTGCTCATGGGCATCTACAATATGAAGGAAGACCGATTCGGGAATCCATTGCCTCCAGAAAAGCAGGTGCCGTTTAAGCATGTCTACATCCATCCGAAAATTCTGGATGGACTCGGGCAGACCATGTCCAAGTCCAAAGGCAACGGCGTGGATCCGCTGGAACTGATCGAGAAGTACGGAACCGATGCGGTACGCTTTACGATCTCGTCGCTCGCCGGGGAAACTCAGGACGTGCGGTTGCCGGTGGGTTATGAGTGTCCTCATTGCCAGGCCATCACGCCCCAGACCAAAGAACATCAGGAAATGCGGCCGATGGGCGGAGCGACTCCGTCACTCAAATGTGCCAAGTGCAAGAAGACATTCCAGTTCCCAAGCCCATGGTTCACGCCGGACGAAGGAGCCCCCGTGGCTCGGATCGTCAGCGAACGCTTCGAGTACGGCCGCAACTTCTGCAATAAGCTCTGGAATGCCTGCCGCTTCGCGTTCATGAATCTGGAAGGCTTTTCACCTGCGCCGGTTCAGGAATCCGAACTGCAGGTCGAGGACCGCTGGGTGCTGAGCCGCCTGGCGACGACCGTTCGCGAAGTCACCACGATGCTGGATCGCTATCAGTTCGACCAGGCGACTCGCGCCGTTCGTGAATTCACCTGGAACGAATTCTGTGACTGGTACCTCGAAATGCTGAAGCCCCGCTTCCGCAATGAGACCACTCGTCCGGTGGCTCAGCGATGTCTGGTCGTCGTGGTCGATACGCTGCTGCGGCTGCTACATCCGTTCGCTCCGTTCATCACGGAGGAACTGTGGCATCTGTTCGCTCAGTTTGCCCCCGTTCGTCCATCAAGCGGGGTGGCCGGGGCTGGACAGAGCGCAGCGAAGGAAGCCACGGGCGTTTTTGGTGAATCAAGTCAGGCGTCCGAAAGCGTGATGATCGCTGCATGGCCGGAAATGCCGCTGAGCATGATCGACGCGGCTCTGGAAAAACGCTTCGAACGATTGCAGGAAACGATCGTTGCCGTTCGCAACGTGCGATCCTCGTACGGCATCGCTCCATCGGTTCAACTGAAGCTGTTCATGCGCTGTGCCCCGGACGTGGCCGAACAGCTTCAGTCGGTTGCCAGCCAGTTTGACTTCCTGTCAAAAACCATGCTGGAAGCGGCCGGCCTGGATGTGACGCCGCCGAAGGGTTCAGTCAGCTTTTCACTGGGCGACGCTGATGGGTATCTTCCCGTCTCCGACCTCGTGGATCTCGACGCCGAACTGGATCGCAAAAAGAAGGAAGCGGAAAAACTGCGAGGCTTCATCAAGAGTCAGGAAGCCAAGCTCGCCAATCAGGGCTTTATGGCAAAAGCCCCGACGGACGTCGTCGAAGGCATCCGCAAAACCAAGGCCGAGCAGGAAGCTCAATTGGAAAGCATTGAACGGATCATTCGGGAGCTGGGAGGATCGACGTAAAGAAAAAAATCGGCGAGCGGCATGCGTCAGCTTGCCGGTACGATGCGATTTGGCTTGAGCATCGACCGACCGCAAACAGTCGCAGTTGTACCGGCGGGCTGACGCCACGCCGCTCGCCGAAGCGCAGTGCCGGAACGGCGCTGCGCTTGATCCGGCCTACAAACACTGTTTCAATCGCAGGCCGGAAGCGACTGTTTTCCTCGATACTCAGGCGGAACTGTCAGCCACGGTTCCTGCCAGACACGTCCGGCCTGTGCGGCAGCTTTCTTTGCGAGATCTGAATTCCCCAGAAACCAGCAGAGCTCGTTCAGCTCGCCAACCATCTGGAGTCGCCGCAGAACGGCTTCGCCGGACATATCGACGAGTTGTCCGGAAACCGGTGTCAAGCTCTCAAAAGTGTTCATTCATCGCGCCCCTGTCGCAGCGTTTCGATGTCCGCAAGATCCTGCTTTCGGGCAGCAAGCTCCTTCATTCGAATCAGGCCATCCGCTGAGACAACGGTACATTCAGCGTCACCGATCTGTCCGCTGATTCGTCCGTCCCAGACTTCTTCGAGAACGGGAGAAACCAGCATTAAGTCCAGCGGGATTAGCTTGTCGCCCACCGCTTTTGAGACGCGATAGATCTCCATAGCCAGTGGAGTCTTTGCTTTGAACGGCATTCGCCCGCTCGGAATCCAGAAGCCGACCGACCTGGCAACTTCCAGAATCTCCTGCAGTTGCTCCTCCCGAATCAGGATGTCGATGTCCTGCGTGGCTCTCGGATGTCCGTGAATTGCCATCGCCAGTCCGCCGCAGACTGCGAATGGCAGGTTTGCGTTCCTCAACGCCGTGACCAGCGCGATCAGTTCAGCGATGACGATCATCACAAGTCTCCATTCTCACGTTCGGTATACAAGCCAGATGTAGACCAGCGAATCGCCAACGATGACGGACTTGACTCCAGATCCCGGCAACATCTGGAAGTCGATGCTGTCCGCGAGAGTCTCGGCCTGAATGTAATCGCCCCATTCGGCGACCATGGCCTGAACCGCGTTGTCAGCCGAGTGGTACTGAACCCGAATGCGATCCTGAATCTTCAGGTTTGCGTCTTTGCGGAGTTGTTGCACCTGGCGGACGAAGTCGCGGGACATGCCTTCGCGGATGAGTTCCGGGGTGAGGACCGTGCTGATCGCGACCTGAATACCGGAGTCGTCAGCACAGACCCATTCAGCGGCCTGGGCCGTGCTGATGAGCACGTCTTCCGGTGTGAGATCGATGCTTTGTCCCTCAAGTTCAACGGTGAGGTTTTCGCCTCGTCGAAGTGGCGACAGGACTGCATCGCCCAGTTCAGGAAGTTTCGTACGCAGGGCGTTCAGCAGCTTGCCGTATTTTGGACCGAGCGTTTTCAGGTTCGGTTTGTAGGCGTAGCTGACGAGTGCATCAAGGTTGTCCTGACGTACGACGCGGTGGATGTTGAGTTCTTCGCCGATGACGTCGCCGAGCCGTTCAATGGCTTCGGCAGTGCCGACATGGGACGAGGCAAAGCGAAGTTCTGCCAGCGGCTGCCGGACTCGCAGGTTGGATTCTTCCCGCAGCTTGTGTGCCAGACGAACAACCTTCTGTGCGGCGGACATACTCAGGTTGAGACCAGTGTCGAGCAGCGACGTGTCGGCGGTGGGATAGTCGCAGAGGTGAACGGAAGGCGGAAGCGAGTGTTCAGTGTTCAGTGTTCGGTGTTCAGTAAGAGCACCGTCACTGGAATTCTCTGAACACTGAACACTTTCAACTGAACACTCTAGCCCAAGGACGAGGTTCTGATACATACGTTCTGTGATGAACGGGATGCACGGAGCCAGCAAACGGCACAGCGTGACGAGCACTTCGTACAGCGTTTCGTACGCGGCGTTTTTGTCGGTGTCGGTGGCGTCTTTCGATCGCCAGAAGCGACGGCGGTTGCGGCGGATGTACCAGTTGCTGAGGTCGTCAATGAACCCGGCTGCCGCAGCACAGAAGCCGGGCGCGTTGTACTGCGACATCTCCCGGTGAGCGACTTCGATCAGCGACTGCAGATTGGAGAGAATCCAGCGGTCGATTTCGGGGCGGTCAAAGTAGGCGTCACTCTCTGAGTGACGAACCCCGCTTGCTGCGGGGGCCATTGCATCCGCCTTTGTTGCCTGGTTGAGCTGGTGACCGGAGGCTTCATCACTCAGAGAGTGATGGCTACTTTGGGTAACTCGCTGGCGCAGTGCATCACTCGGCACGAAACCGTCGGCAATCGCATAGTCCACGAAGAACTTGTAGCAGTTCCACAGCGGGATCAGGATCTGCCGTCGAGTTTCATCCGCCGGTCCGCTGGTGACCATGCACGTTGTAACACCTTCCAGTGTCTTGTCGATCAGGCCATCCGGAGTTTGCAGTGTGACGGGCTTGTCGTTGTGGCGCGTCCCGAAGCGAAGATCCATCGCCGGATTGTGAGCCAGATACATCCAGCGCATTGTATCGACGCCGATCTGTTCTGCCGCTTCTTCGAACCAGATCGCCGTGCCGTCCGACTTGTGCATCGGCTTGCCCTGTTCGTTTTGCACAAGGCGATGTCCCAGCAATGTGCGGAACGGTTTCTTGTCCTCGGCGTTGTCCGCTTCGTCGTAACGCATCATGGTTGAAAGCGAGAGCATCGAATAAAACCAGTTGCGAAACTGGCCGGGGAAGCATTCGGTGACCAGATCGGCCGGATACCACTTCTGCCATTCTTCCCGGTTGGTGTTGTA
>JAYTAK010001384.1:0-2380 GCA_043737515.1 Candidatus Kuenenia sp.
CAAAACGTCCGTCCACGCTGAGGACATATTTTGTGCCATCGACCTGAGTCAGTTTTTCGGCTTTGAAGAATGACGAAATCACCGTCGATCCCAGGGGACTTACGGTCGGAGACTTCAATGCATCCGGATTCGCCTGCTGATATAGCTTCAGAAAATCATCGTGGCGGATGAAGACTCGTTCAGCTCGCAGAGCGGGTTCATCGGGCGAATAGGGAATGACGACGTCCGGTTGCGGGATAGTTTCCTTCTTCGGCGTTGCTTCCTGACCAGCAACAACAGACAGTTGTGCGATCAACACCAGAAACATCAGTGTGAGGACGGTGCGTAAAGCAATGCCGAAGAAGGAAACCATTCCGCAACCGGATCTGGTGATTCCCTATTCACCCGATGAACCCGCTCTGCGAGCTGAACGAGTCTTCATCCGCCACGATGATTTTCTGAAGCTGTATCAGCAGGCGAATCCGGATGCATTGAAGTCTCCGATGGTAAGTCCCCTGGGATCAGCGGTGATTTCGTCATTCTTCAAAGCCGAAAAACTGATACAGGTCGATGGCACAAAATATGTCCTCAGCGTGGACGGACGTTTTGTTGTCTGGAGCGATTCCGAACAGTCCGTCAATGTGCCGCTGCCCATCGGGCCGGTTGCGATTCACTCGGTGAAAGTCGATGGCAACGCTGGCTCCGTGCAGCCGCTGGTGGTTGGGATTCAGGCGGGCGAAATTCAGAACTTTGCGGGCCAGCAAATCCCACGGCAGCAACAGCAGATTGTAAACTTCAACGCCGCGGTGCCAGCTACTGAAGGTCCGGCCTATACTGTGCAGGTCACCGGCAAAGGAGCTCATGTCGTCGATGTGTCGTTTGATATTACTGCACTTCTCGAAGGGGAACTGGGTCGAGCCGACCTGCCGTTGCGGGATGCTGCTGCGGGAACGCTGGAGTGGATTCTGCCTGCTGACGGACTTGATGCCAAAGTCAACGGACGCACGAATGTGTATCGTCGCGAAGGCCGCACAGTCATTCTGCCGATCGCCCAGTTATCGACCGTGCGCCTGCAATGGCTGCCGACGATTCAAAAAGTCGCCGGCGACGTCGTGTTTCATGCGACGGTCAGCTCCGCCATGTCCGTACAGGATTCCGGCATCGTGCTCCGCACCACCGTTGCCGTGAACTGTCGCCAGGGAGAAATTTCCGAACTGGACATCACAATTCCCGAAGGCTACACCGTGCAGTCCGTCACCGGCGAAGACGTCGCTGGCTGGACCGCTCAAAGCACCGATGCGACGCGTTCAGTGAAAATTCAACTGCGACGAGCCGTCAACGATGCCACCAAAGTGACATTGCAGTTGTTTGCACCGGCACCGACAGCAGAAGCAATGGCATCGCTGCCTGTGCCGATCTCGATGGTCAAAGGCGCGAGTCGAGACCTCGGCACCGTGATTCTGAAAACTGGTTCGCAGTTTCAGGTGCGGTCCGATTCGCTCTCGGCCGTGACGCAGATTAACCCCAACGAGGCTCCGGCTCCGGAAGGCGATGATTTGGCCGGGCGACCGATGCTGGCATGGCGTTACACGCGACATCCGGCGTTCGTCACGGTGAAGGTGACACCAACCGCCGATGAACTGACCGTCGAGGCCATGCACGCTGTGCGTCTGGAAGAACAGCGTCAGCTCTGGAGCAGCCGGATGACGCTGCGCGTCACCGGAGCACCTCGTTCGCGCATCGACATCGCCGTGCCGAAAGGATTTCTGGCACTGGATGTGACAGCGACCGGGCTCAAGGACTGGTATCTCTCGGATGCCGTGGACGGTGACAACGCGAACGCCGACATCCGTACGCTCAGCATCCAGTTGATGGATGCCAGCGCCGGGCAGATGCAGGTCGCTGTTCAGGGCCAAATGAATCGTGACGCTGATCGAACGCTGCTGAAACTGCAGCCGCCTGCTGTCATGAACGCGACGAAGGCAGACTCCGAACTTGCCGTGTGGCTCGACGCCGCTTCAGAAAGCGCCGGGCTGGAGAACGGCAGTGACTGGACCGCGAAATCCGCAGCGGCCGTGAATCCGACCTTCCGCGAAATCGCGCCATCCTCACCATCCCTGGCATTTCAGAGCAACGCCTTGCGACCAGGCTCGTTGTCGGTGAAACTGCGCGAGGCAATTTCGACGCTGATCGGTGAATCCGTGACGGTAACCAATGTGACGGAGACCGCTGTTGAAATCACGCTCGCACTGAACTGGCAAATCGCCCGAGCCGCCGCAGATCATTTTGCCGTCGAATTGCCAACCAGTCTTGCATCGATCATGACGTTCGACGTCCCCGGCCAGCGCCGCGTGACTCGCGAAGATCTTGGCAACGGTCGAACACGAGTCATCATGCAGCT